>CAJXVQ010000366.1 GCA_913060685.1 uncultured Verrucomicrobiales bacterium | reverse complement strand
TACACAGAGTAGATCGTCGGCAGCGTCAGATGTGTATAAGAGACAGGTCTTGATCCCCGGGATCAGTTCCAGCGAGATACTCTTGGGCATCAGTCTGGCCGTCGCCGTCGGAGTCGCTGGTCCCGTCAACCGTTCCGAGATTGCCGAAGTGGGCGATCTCGTAGGCATCACCAATGCCATCACCATCCGTATCTGGACAAGCGATGGTATTAGCGACGAGGTCTGAGGCCGGGGTATCCAAAGAGATCCAACCGATGTTCGCCCCGTATGCATGACCGGTGATCTTCCCGGTGAGAAAATTGAGACGCGCCCTCCCCTCCCCTTGCTCAAAGTTGATCCAGCCAACATTGGCGCTGTAGGCATAGCCGGTGAGATTTCCGAGTTTATCAAGGTTGACACCGTAGTCCGTATTGGTCGAGTTGGCGTATCTATGGCCGTTGCTTGGAGAGCCATCGCCAAAGTGAATCCAGCCAATATTCCCGGAATAGGCGTAACCGTTGAGGTAGGTCTCGGTCAGTCTCACCCCGTCCGCTTCGGAAGGACGAAAGTCGATCCACCCGGTATTGGCCGAATAGACGTAAGATTCGCTGGCAGAGATTGTGGACTGGGCAAGGCCACGCGATGCGAGCGAGAGCGAAACAATGGCGAGCGACAAAACACCGCACCACGGGGGCAAAGGAGATCGAAACATGGGAATAATGATCATAAGTGAGTTCTTCAGGTTCTTTCGTCACCTGAATTGAGGGGTTACAAAGATTTTCATTTTTATCGAAATCCTCCACTCGCTTGCTATGAATCAAGTCGGATGGTTTCTGAAATGGAGGGGAAATTTCCACCGACACGGTGGAGCTTGGTATCTTCGGATGCTGACCAGGCAAACGAGGAGATCCTGTGCCGACTCTACTGGCGTCCCATCTTCATCCACCTCAGGCAGCGCGGATGGTCACGAGAGGATGCCGAGGACCTTTCCCAATCATTTTTTCTCCGCCTCACCTCCGATCGCACATTTTTCAACGCTGACCAAAATAAGGGGAAACTGCGGACCTTCCTGCTGGGAGCACTCCAGCGACACCTTGTCGATCACCTGCGATATACCGGACGCCAGAAACGGGGTGGCGCTGCCGAACATCTCCCGCTGGCCATCACTGACTCCGAATTTGAAGATGCCGAACATCGCTACATCACGGCGGTCGATGATGGAGCCTCGCCCGAGGAGTTGTTTGATCAAGCTTGGGCCCTCGACCTCTTAACCCGCACCCATCAACGACTCGCCAGTGACTACGAACGCGCGGGCAAATTACGAGAGTATGAAACGCTCAAGCCCGCACTCACCGTGGATGGCTCGGTGGACTCGGCATCAGCTGGGCGCGAACTCGGCATCAAGCAAGCTTCGGTCCGAGTTTTAGTTCATCGATTGCGGCAAAATTTTCGCGCTGCTCTGCGTGATGAAACCGCCCAAACACTCAACTCGCGAGCAGACGTTGACTTGGAACTCAGCCACCTGCGCGAGGTTTTTTAGTTTCTTTCTGAAACGATCACGGAAGAAAGTCGAAAGACCATGGAAAGAGACATTGCATGACTGAATCCGAATCCCACTGCCCTTTCTGCAAATCGCCCCTTCATCCGGGATCCGCCGGCGGCCTTTGCCCTCGCTGCTCCTTGGACTCGGTCGTGCGGAAGGTGGAGGGCGCTCTCGAAAACCAACCCGGAGTCCCGGAAATCGAGGGGATCGAACTGCAAGCCGAGATTGGCGAAGGAGGATTTGGAATTGTCTACCGCGCGCACCAGATCGGAATGGTCCGCCGCAAGGTCGCGCTAAAAGTTCTCAAGCCCGGTGTCGATACCCGGCAAGTCCTGCGCCGTTTTGAAGTTGAGCGCCAGGCCCTGGCTCATTTGGAGCACCCGGGCATCGCACGCTTCTATGAAGCCGGACAGACCAAAGAAGGTTACCCCTACTTCACCATGGAATTGGTCGAAGGAGTTCCCATCCACGAAGCGGTTGGCGGGCAGACCTTGACGGAGATCATCACTCTTTTCCTCCAAGTCTGTGAAAGCGTGGCCCATGCGCACGATCAAGGCGTGATGCACCGGGATCTTAAACCCAGCAACATCCTCGTCACTCCTGCCGGTGCACCCAAGGTCATCGACTTTGGTCTCGCCAAGGCTCTCGACGCCGAACAAGCACCCGGGATGACGCTCTACACCGGAGGTGAAGCCTGGCTCGGAACTCCGGGATATGCCGCGCCAGAGCAATTGGAAGCCAGTGAGATCCAACTCGACGAAAGAGCAGACGTTTTTTCGCTCGGAGCAATTCTCTACCATCTCTTGACCGGCTTGAACCCTGGAGATGCCCGTGAAATGACGACGCGCCCGGATAAGCTCCCTCCCCCATCTGAGATCGCACTACAAAAAATTGATCCCAACCTGGATGCCATCACGATGCATGCGCTCTCCTCGGACCGGGAAAACCGTTATCGCTCGGTGAGAGCTCTCATGGCCGATCTACGCCGACATCTCAATGGTGATACGCTCTCGGTAAAGACACCAAAGCGACGCTCGTTCAAGAGGCCCCTCATTGCTGCTGCCATCATCATCCTATTTCTCATCGTAGGAGGGATCATCGCCTCCAGCTCATCCCCCAAAGCAGAAGAAAACACAAGCAGTGGCTCGATCGACAACGACTATTCTAACGTCACCTTTGAGGAGACCGGCTTTAGCTCGCTCGACGACGACGACGACTTTATTCCGCCCTTCAATGAAACACGAAAATTTACCTGGGTTCGTTTTCGGAAACCAGACGGCGGAGAGTTTCTCCTTTCACACGATCGCTTACACGGCTCACCCACCGTGACGCAATTCTTTGTCGGCGGGAAGCTTCCTAACGAACCGGGAGTGAGAGTAATCCCCTTCGATTCAGATGAAGACAAGGAGTTCGTCAGACTATTCCTCGGTCTCGTTGAAAAGGCCATCGGCCTGGAACGCGCCGCTCAGCTTGATCAAACGCCCTGGGAAGAACTCCGCAAGGGAAAGCCATCGGCTCATGTCCGAATGCTAAAAAATCTGTATGGCTCGATTCTCTTCTTTCAGAACCATCGTCAGGCAATGGAATAGAACACCCACCTTTCACCCCCCTCCGCTCCGGTCCAAGGGCGGCTTCAAGGCCCTCCCGCCAAAAGCAAACTCTAGCAGTAAATCCCCCTGATCCATCAGATTGAAGGCTTCATCAAAACAACGATGCTTCGAGAAATTTTTTCAGTGAAACACCTCCCTCGCGGGCAAAGCGGTTCAAGTCAGTCAGCAAACTTTTGGCCTGAGCGAAGATTGGCGAACCCGGTTGATCGAGTTCGATCACTTCCCGGGCGGCCTCGGCTGCCCGCGCTAATTTTAAGATCTTGCTCGATGCGAGACTCAAGTTTACCCAAGCCTCCAAAAAATAGGGATTGATCCGGACCGCTTCTTCGAAAAATGGAATACTGGCAGTCGCCTTGCTGAGTGCAGAGACATCCCTTGGCATATTGAACGGTCGGATAGTGGGGGTGTTCCTCAAGAAGGCCGTCGATCTGAGAGGTGGCTTCTTCCATCTTACCGTTTTCCAACTTGATCAAAGCCTGATCGATGGCTGCTTCGAGATCGGAATTGAGCTCAAATAGAAAAGGGAGGTCTTTCCTCTTTTTAAGCTTTTTGGTCTCGTGGTGCCGGGTTGCCACGAAATGCCGGCAGTCTGGGCAGGTTTCTTCACACCTGATTTTGGCACAACACAGGGAACAGATTTGCTCACCTCCATTGAGAAGACATTCATGCCGACCCCGGGCACGGGCACGCACCGGATATTTGCAAATTGGCATGGAATGAGAATGCGGTGACGCCATGCCTCGGTGAAGCCCAAAACGAGTCCATCGTGACCGGAAATCCGTTCTACTTCGGGAATCATCACTTTGTCAGGACCTACGCCTGACAAACATCAAAACCGCAGCCCCAACGACCATCATCATGCCACTGGGTTCCGGCACTTGATAAAGACCGGTGGTTTCCCGAATCCACGGTAAATAAGGCTCCACCAGAACTCCTCCGCCGGTATCTCCAAATTGCCCTCCGAGACCTTCCCTGAAGGTGTTGATTCCCACGAGGGAAAGGCTACCGGCACCAGCGCTGGTCCTCCCGAGTCCCCGGGTGCGATCATCGATTCCAGGTCATTCCCCGGGCTGTCTCCAGAATCCGGGGCATCGAAATCATAGATGAAGATCTCATCAAGTCCTCCTCCTTCGTCATCGGACTCCAAGCCATCGATGACATTCCAACCAACCCGTCTATCCGTGAAGGTGGTATTGCTGGTGTACCCATAGCTCCCAAATCCCGACCTCCCAAAACCGACCAAAGTGATTTCTTGCCCCTCACTCCCGCCAGGAATCGAAGTCGGAAAATTTAGGGATGAGGGGCATCGCTGATGAGAAATATAGCAACGCCAGATCGTCATTCACGGTCGGATTGGCGAACCCTGAAAAGCTCCCCAGCACAGGAACGGCATCAACGGTGAATGAACCCACGCCCGGGAGGTGATACGAAAAGGAAACGCCGCTGTCGGCTGTCCCGTCTGAGTCGATATCGACATTGTGCCCTGCTGTGAGAACCCAGTGTGGCAGGAGAGCCACCCCTGAGCCTGAGTAAGTCGCGGAATCCAAAGTCATTTCCAACCCGCCTACTGCATTAAAGGCCGAGCTTGTCCCGGCGAGATCGAGTCGGTTCGAGGGGAAATCATTGGGTAAGCCAAACTCACCTCCCGCCAATATCAAGGGCTGTCGAATTACGGCCATTCGAGGTTTAACTGAGATCGCTTTGACCTTTGATGACACGGTTGATTTTCCCCGAGATCTCCTCAGCCACGCCCGCTTCATTCGCGAGGTCTGGCCACTGTTTGAGGGATTCGATGACTTCGCCCACCACCGCTTTCACCTTGGGACGTGTCGCGATGGTGCAATACCGTCCGAATTCCAACAAATCTACTGCGGTGATCCCCTCCCGTTTTCCCAACACCGACATCTGCTGAGTCGCGGTCCATTTCCCAGGTTCGGGATTATGGGCATAGGTGACATCGAAGGCGGGCGAGAGAGCCCACTCGCCATCGTCATAGAGGAAACCAAAGTTCTTACTGTGATCATCCCGATTGGCAGCGAGCACATTGAAGGCCATCCGACGAAACGCCTCGACTTTATTCTCCGGCTTCAAATCCAGTTTTTCGATCACCTCAAAATAATCTTCGTAAGAATGCCCGTGCGCCCCCGGAGCAGCATAGGCCATGTGCGCAACTCCAAACAAAGACGCATAGTGCTTCTTCCCTCCGCCCTCTGGCCGATCAAAGCGCCGCGTCATGAAGTGGGCCCGTCCCCCTTCTTCAAACAAGCGACACCGTTCCATCCGAATCCCCGCCGCTTTTGCCATCAGGTAATAAGCATACTCGATCCTTCCATAGCCCTGCGGATCGCGCACCCCGTCGAAAGCAGAGGACACTCCATCAAATTTCAAAAGCCAGTGCTCAAATCCCTCCGGTGCCTCTGCTTGCCCTGAGCGAACCTCGTTGCTTTCGGGATTCCAGGCAATCACCGCCTTCGCCCGCGCTCCTCCGGCCGAGGTTCCCACCCTCATAATCTCGTTAAGGTCATCCGCCTCCTCCATTCCCACTACCAGACCTTCCTTTACGGACAAGGCTCGGGATGCCAGCTCGACCAACCGTCCCACTTCCACCCGTTCCGCCTTGGAAGCCCGATCACGCGTCGCGGGCCTGAACTCCAGCGCACCCATCCCACGATTCCCAATGTAACAGAGCCGTTCCACCGGAGAAAAACCCGCAGGCTCCCTCCCCTGACTGCGCAGCCAATCATTGATCAGCGTGTTTCCGTAAGTATCCGGTAAACAATCCGCCAACATCCCCGGCAAACCCGCATAGGATTCATGAAGGTTGGAAAACTGATACGGTCGATCCCGCAGCGGCATCATCAACGGCGACAACTCCATCCCCGACTCCACAAACTCCGGCAGATACTGAAACACCCCCGTCCGCCGTGCATCGTCCCAAAAGACAACCCCCGCCTTCTCCCCCGAATACATCACATCTGCTGTCATCTCACTCTTTGGCGTTCTTTCCCCTCCAGCTTCTGCATGTCGATCGGACTCACCACCGGAGGCGGCAGGACATTCTCCAAAGCCTCCCCATAGCCCAAGGCCCCCAACACCTGCGCCAAAGTCTGCGTCGTCACCGGTCGCCCATTCTCCAGCGCCGACAAGGTATCCACGCTCACTGCTGCCTTCGCCGCCAGCTCCTTCTGCTTCAGGCGATGTGCAATCCGCTCCCGGCGAATGCGAGTTCCTAACTCATCAAGAATCTTCATGTAAAACGGACTATCGCCGACTTAAAAATCAATTCAAGGCAATTAAATTGGTTATAACCTGTTTTAAATAAGATCCATGCTCCCTCGGTTCCCGCACTCCACTTCCCCTCTGCTCATAGTTTTCGGGAAGGATGGTTTCTTCGATGACTTCGAGGGTGTCCCAGCCTTTGAAACGGCGATGTTTCTTAGCTTTGGTCTTTTTTGCGGGGCTTTCGGCGGCCCCCTCCGGTGCGGATGTTTCTGCGCTGGAGGGGGCTTCGGGCTGGCTTTCCTGGCAGGTGATGTCGCAGCCCTCCATTGTCACGCCCTCAAATCTGCCCCAGATTCAATTGCGTCACATCACCCGAAATCCAATGTCAATCAATGGATAGAGGGAGTTTATTCTTGTTGTATGCCCGGCATACGAATTCGCCGCAAGCGGCATCGAGGGCTCGTCATACCAGGTCGCCAGGCAAAGGGGGCGAGGCCCGGACTTTCACTCCGGGCAACCGGTGGCTGCCACCACCCGCTCCCGTCTCCACCGTTCGGTCCCCGAAACGAACATCCCGTCGAGGTCCCAAACATCGCCGGCCAAATTGACACCTCGATCTGGCACGTCCTGCCGCTGTCTCTTATACACATCTGACGCTGCCGACGATCTACTCTGTGTA
>CAJXVQ010000365.1 GCA_913060685.1 uncultured Verrucomicrobiales bacterium | reverse complement strand
TCTACACAGAGTAGATCGTCGGCAGCGTCAGATGTGTATAAGAGACAGGCAACGCACAACGCCGTCCATTTCCTTGTCTTCCTGAGCCTCGCTGTTCCTTCATTGTCCAGAAGGCACTGAGGAGCAAAGAGACACCGGACCTTACAATGGGCCTTCAAATAATCTCTGTCCCGAACAGATAGAAAACTAGACACATCCTCCCTCTCTTTTCTCGCGTTCTCGACCCAGTTAATCATTCTCTTCCTAATGTCCCGCTATCTATTTGGCCTCCATCTCGACGGTGCCCCCGCCCCTACCACTCATCTGGGACTCCAATCCACCGTCTGCGGCCCTGAGAGCCTTCTAAACGCTCTGGAAGCTTCTCTAGGATTACCTCCCGTCGAGGCGTCGCCCCTCCTGCGTAGCCTCGCATACCGTGACATCATCGCAGCATCGCTTACCGATGATCTTTTCTACTCCCGGTCTTTCGCAAATGACTCGCTCGCCACCGCGCGCCTTCTACTCGCTTGGAGAGACACTCTCAGTGAGGCTGGTTGGCATGCCTGTCTTGACCACGGAAGCGCGCCCCCCCGTCTGAAAGCCCTCGCCGCTCTCGAACCCGCCTTCGCCGACACTGGCCTCGCCACAGCCACTCATGCTGGGCGGATCGGCGACGTTCGTGCCGAACTAGCTTCCGGAGCCACACCTGCCATCGATTCTCTTGTCATCACCGACCCTCAAGAGGCCCTCCCCCGCTGCTGGCGCGAACTCTTCGAGGATCTCGGTGCGAGCTATGAAGATTCCGCCCCCACTGAAGCCCTACTTGAAAGCACTACCGCGCTCGGTGCCGCTCAAGCGGATTTCCTCGGAGGGCAAAGCGGATCCCCAGACAAAGACAAAAGTTTACGCATCGTCACAGCCTCGACCCCGGAAGCCGCCGCCGAGGCCCTCGCCGCTCAACTTGGCTCCCTCGAGTCGGCCTCTACCACTCTCATCGCAGACTCCTCGGAGCGTGCGTTCCTGAACCGTCATCTCGCCCACCACGATCTCCCCCTCACCACCGCCAAGATAGAAACTGCCGCCGCCCTTCTTGAGCTACCAGCCCTCTTTCTGCGCTGCCGTATCGGACCACTGGATCCACAGGCATGGATCGAATTCCTCCTCCACTCGATTTCCCCGATCCCCATAAAACTCCGCCATCGTCTCGCGGGGGCAATCAATGACCTCCCCGGTCGAGGATCCCATTGGGAGGAGGCTCTCGAACGTAGTGTCGCGGACAATGACGACGACGATGCTGTGACCCGAATTCGAAAAGCCTACGCCGACTGGATCAAAGGTCCCCCCATCGAACCAGATCAGCTCACGGGCCCCGTCCTCGCGGACATTCTCTCGCCCCTCACTCAATGGCTCAGCAAGCGGGCTGGTGGAAAAAAATCGAACAATGCTTCCGACGCCACGGAATGGCTCGTCGCCTCCCGATCTCTTGCTCAACTGGAAACTATTCTCCGAAATGAAACCGAACTCACCGGCACTGAACTCGAAAACCTCCTGATCGAATGGCGCCAAAGCGTCTCCATCTCAACCCGCTTTCCGGGCCAAGTCGGCTCCGCGACAACGCTCGCATCCCCCGCTCAACTCCTCGCGCCTCAAGGTCATCTCATTTGGTGGCGTCCTACACCCACTCATACGCAGCGCTCCCCGTGGACGGGAACTGAGCTTGACTGGCTCGCCTCTCAAAATGTCGTCCTCCTTGATGAAAGCACTCTCGCCCTCGCTGCAGAGAAAGCGATCGAACGCGTCGTCCTCTTGGCAGGCAAGTCCCTCACGCTCTATCATGTCACCCAGTCTGCCGGAGGAGCCACCGAGCAAGCAGGGATCCTCACTCGCCTACAGACCCAATCTAGAACTTCCCTCATTGTTCCGGCTCGGAATCTCATCGCAACTCAAGCGATGCCCGTCCGCTCCCTCCCCCCGCTCCGCCGATGGTGGGATCTCAAACAAACTGATCTTCTCCCTCCACGTGAATGTGAATCCTTCTCGTCCGTTTCCAATGCGATCAACTTCCCTGTGGATTGGGCTCTCAATTACCACGCCAAACTCAGGCAAGGTTCGATCACCGAAAGCCGCGTCAACGACAGCGCACTAAGGGCAGGCTCCATTCTCCACGCAGCTGCCGAAGAGCTCTTTGGGCAAGCATCCCTCAACTGGCAAAACTCCAGCAAGGCCGAAACCAATCAGTTCCTTACCGACCTACTTCCCGGTCTCCTGACCTCCCAGGCTGCTCACTACCTCACTCCAGGGAATGAAGCAGCTCGCAGCCGCCTCCTCAATACGACTCAGGAGAGCCTCTGGCACCTGATCGAAATCCTCCGCAACGCCAAGGTCGACTCCGTCACTCTGGAGAAAGCGGTTGGTCCCGTGCCATTCACTGGGGGACAGATTGCGGGACGCATCGATCTCATCGCCCGCCGCAGCGATGGGGAAACAGCTGTCATTGACCTCAAACTCGGAGGAAAAGGCAGCCGCACAAAGTCGCTTCAGTCCAACCTTCACCTCCAACTTGCAATCTACGGTCACCTTTTGTCCGAGAGCGAGGGCGTCAAAGCAGCCACCGCCTTCTTCATCCTTTCCAATGGAGGAACTCTCCTCACTCGCAACGAGACCTTCTTCCCCAACATCAGCCCCATCGCCCCCCAACGCGACACCCCCGAATCTGACTGGGAGGAATGTTGGCAGGAGTTTGAAGAGATTTACCGCTGGCGCCGTCAGCAACTCGACCAAGGGCTCATCGAAGTCCCCATGCCTGGCACTGAACCGGACGACCCTCCCCCCATCGACCGCTGGGAACCACCGAAGAACGGCAACCCTTATAGCTCTTACTCGAACCTCACCGGATTCCCCCTCAACGCATGAACCCTGACATCGAATTCACCTCAGCGAGCGCGGGATCAGGCAAAACCTATCGCCTCGTCGAGATCGTCTTGGAGGCCATCCTCAATGGCTCCGCAAGCCCCCAAGGCATCGTCGCAACGACCTTTACGGTGGCAGCCGCCAATGAACTCCGTGAACGACTCAGCGCAAAGTTTTACGAAACGAATCGCCACTCCGATGCCGTTCTCCTCCGTTCGGGAATGATCGGCACCGTCCACGGCATTTGCCTCGATCTCCTCTCGCGCTTCTCCCTTCAGGCCGGGCTCTCGCCCGAGGTCACGATTCTCGACGACAGCCAATCCCAGGAACTCCTCTCTCGCGCCTTCGACGCCATCCTGACCGGAGACGACGAGCAACAGCTCTATCAACTTTCCACCCGACTCTCCCAAGTCGACGCCCAGTCGAGCACCCACAAATTCCATTCGGTCATCCCATGTATCGTCGCCAATGCGCGGAGCAACGACATCGATCCCGCAGACCTCCCCAAGACCGGCAAAGACAGTTGGGAGGAAATGAAAAGTGCTCTTCCTGATCCAAGCAGCGACGATCTCGACCAGGAACTTGCCGACGCGATTAAGCGAGCTCTCCGAGAACTCGACCCCAACGCCAAGACCAACGTTGTTCAAAACTATCGCCGATCCCTTAAGCATTGCTTACGCGCTCTTGAGAACGATGGGCTCGGTTGGTCGGACTGGAACAAACTCGCCACCGCCAGCCCCGGCAGCGCCAAGGCAAACCTCGCCATCGCCCTCCCGGTTCAGGAGGCTGCCTCCCGTCTCGGTGAACACCCGCGCTTTCATGAGGATCAAGAATCCTACCTTAGCCTCCTCTTCAAAACCGCTCAGCATCTCGCCGAGAGCTTTGGACAGCTCAAACGTGAACGCGGAGTAGCGGACTTTGCCGATCTTGAAAAGGAAGCGCTCGACCTTCTCACGAACTCGGAGGAAGTTCATACTATCCTCAGCGCGGAAATCGACCTCCTCGTTGTCGACGAATTCCAGGACACCAGCCCGATCCAGCTCGCCCTCTTTTCTCGTCTCGCAGAGTGTGCCAAGCGCGTCGTCTGGGTCGGTGATGTCAAACAAGCGATCTATGGTTTTCGTGGATCCGACCCCGAGCTCATCATCTCGGCCGTGGCCGGCGCCACAAAGACGCCTCCTCTCGATCTCTCCTGGCGCTCGGCTCCCGACCTCGTGCATTTCGTCAATGAACTCTTCGCAAAGCCCTTTGAAGATAGCCTTGGGCTCTCACCAAAGGAGGTCACCCTCAGTCCCCATCGCAATTCCCACCCCAAGGCCTCTCCTGCTCTGCGCATCACAAAGGTAACCAGCGGTGAACAAACTGCAAAGGGTCTCCCAAAGCGAACCAATGTCGCACACCGCATCGCCGCCACTGCCGACGCCATCCAGGCCTTTCTCAACTCCGGTGAAGAGGTCATCGACAAGGATTCAATTACCGAACAAGACCCAGTTGGAAATCTCCGCCTAGTCACCCCACGCGATCTCGCCATCCTCGTCCGCACGGGTGCAAACGCCAGTGCTCTGGCCAACGAACTGCGCGCCCGGGGGATCGACGTCTCGCTTTCCACCTCCGGACTCCTTGCCACTCCGGAGTGCCAACTCGCTCTCGCCTGTCTTCGCGTTCTCGTTGATTCTCGCGACTCCCTCGCCTCCGCAGAAGTCATTGCCCTTGAGGCTCATCATGCGCCCGAATCATGGCTCAGTGATCGCCTCGAATACCTCAAGAAGCGAGCCCAGAGCCCTCCGGGTGAATTCCCGGCAGCATGGGGGCGCAGCGGCGAGATCTCCTCCCCGAGCATCGACGCCCTCCTCACAGTCCGGGACGAGCACAACCTCACCACCCTGAGCCCGCTCGCCCTTTACGATCTCGCCCATACCGCCGCCGAAGTCCCCTCGATCACTTCGGCATGGGGGCCCACCCAACAACGTGCCGAACAGCGCTTTGCCAATCTCTCCCGCCTCCGCGAGCTCGTGCAAGAATACCAAACCGCTGCTCATTCCAGCGGAGCTCCGGCAACCCTCAATGGCCTCTTCGCCTGGTTCGCAGATCTCGCCGATGACTTTGGCTCCAAGGTCGCCAGAGACAAAAGACCCATCGATCCGGAGATCGACGCCGTGCACATCGGCACCTACCACGGAGCGAAAGGCCTCGAATGGCCCGTCGTCTTTGCCTGCGACCTTGATGCCAAAACCCGCTCCCGCCTCTTCACGCTTCGGCAACACAGTGAGTCAGCGCAACTCGATTTCGCCGACCCACTTGCCGGGCGCAACCTACGCCTCTGGATCAATCCTTTTGGAAAATCCAGGTCCCAGATTCTCGACGACCTCGAAGCCTCTCCCGTTGGGCAAGAGTCCGAGCAGAATGCCCGATCCGAAGATCTTCGCCTTCTCTATGTCGGATTCACCCGGGCCCGCGACACCCTCGTCCTCGTTCACGACCCCGCCACCAACCCCGAATGGCTCGACTTGACGTCCGCCGATGACCTTCTCAACGCCGAGGGCAGTTCCTTCACTCTCGGAGACCACAGTCTCCCTCTCACCGTCAGCACCCAGATCTATGAACCCTTCCTTTCGCCCCCTCCGCCTGCCCAAACGATCCAGGTCCCTGTCCGTGCCGCATCCCACACTTCCCGCCCACCACTCCTCATCACTCCCTCCTCCCGCGAACCGATACCCGGGGCCTCCGTCACCGATACGATAGAGTTTGGCTCAGCTCTCCAAGTCCCCTCCAAGATCAACGCGCGCGATTACGGAGATGCCATGCACCGCATCATCGCGGCGGAGATCCAAAACCCAAACCACCCGGACCGGAACCTCCGCGCCACGCGCCTCCTCACTAACTGGGGCCTACAGGCATCCCTCGCCACTGAAGAAATCCTGACCGCTGTCGATACCTACCGCCAGTGGATTGAGGACACATTCAAGCCGACTCAACAACTCATCGAAGTCCCGTTCTCCCACACCACTCCAGACGGGCAACAAGCGACTGGCTTCATCGACCACCTCGTGCTCACCGCGAATGGCCCGGTCATCATCGATCATAAGATCTATCCCGGCCCCAAATCGACCTGGGACGAGACCGCCCTTTCCTACTCTGGACAACTGGCCCTCTACCGTGAGGTCGTCTCAGCGGCTTTCCCCCACGACGAAGAGCCCAAATGCTGGATCCACCTTGTGAGCCACGGAGCGTCTCTCAACGTAGAAATCTCCTCGACAAGTTCACCGTGACGATACCTATCATCGACATCGATGGATGTCCTCATCGCTTGCCCTAAGGAAGAACCGACGCCCGTAAACTTCACCCAGCATTTTGTCGAGGTATGGCAGTCCATCCTCACTGCTATTCCTGATCTCCTGGTCCTCGAAGATGACTGCCCCTAACAGAGATAACCAAGCTCTCTATCCTAATCAAGGAAGGTGAATTCACCTCGGTTTCTCTCCAGGAACGCGGCCAAACAAGAGGCACCACACTCATCAATTGTGAAAGTCTCAACAGGCACACAGTCATCCAGTTTATTTCTTCCTGTAACTTTACACTTAACCCTTGATTTCATCCCGCCATACCCCTAGCCTCCTCCGGCACTCAACCTGCCTCCCTCCATTGTCCTCCTATTGCACCCAGAACGTTCACCGCACCTTTCCCGACTCTCCACGCTGCACCCTCGCGCACTCCTTTCCTCCCACGGGCTCAACTTGCGATACCCTCTGGGTTCGCGCTGATCCTATCGTCGGACCTGATCTCTTCAAGATTCATCCCTATCCCACTCCTTTTCCGGCCGAAGAGGAAAAAGGTCACACCTATCGGCTGACCACCTTTATGGCCCGGCTTACCGATAAACGGGAGTTTGCCGCGTCCTGGGATCACGACATTAAAGAACCCTTCGATTTCCACGCGCCTCAGCCAGACAGGGATCGCTTCCTCTACGATCCTGACCTAGAGGAATGCCGTCGTGAGATGATCACCCCCTTCCATCCCAACAATCCTTGCCTCCACTAGTTTTCCACCCTCCATGAATCTCCTTCAAAACTACTTTTTCCAAAAGTTCCCGCACGAACTCCTCGCCCTGTCTCTTATACACATCTCCGAGCCCACGAGACCGAGGCTGATCTC
>CAJXVQ010000364.1 GCA_913060685.1 uncultured Verrucomicrobiales bacterium | reverse complement strand
AAGCAGTCAGGCGAGCTCAAGCCCTAACGGGCTCGCCCGCCTGCTTCGGACGGTGCAGAAATGGTACCAGAGGGGTCTCATTTTGCGCTATCCTCTCCCGGTCTCCCCAGGTTTAGTTTCGCGCCACTCTAAAAAAGCCACTCAGGCCTCCCTCTATCGGATTCGGAAAGGGACCCCAGGTGGTGGTCTCACTGTCAACTTCCGCCGGGATGCTATCCTCAACATCGAGGTCCCAATCGATCAGATCGGGTGAATAGTAGAGAGTATAGTCAACACCTGGCTGTGAAAGCCAGGTGACGGTGACCATATCGGTCGCTTTGTCATAGTCGATCTCAGTGATCTTGATGTCGGCGGACGTATTGACCACGTTTTCGAAGGCCACTTCTGAAAGCTGCATCGAGTTCGCTGAGACTGCGTCTTTGACGGTCGGGAAAATCAGCATGTAGGAAGTGTAAGACTCGGTGTTGGCAAAATCGACCGTCTGGAGGGGGCCGGTGGAGAACGGGGTGTCGCCAATTGGCGTTTCTATGGCGCCCCTCTCTGCGGGGAGTTCGAGCGAGCCTTCGCTGATGAGAGTAAAGTCGCTTTTTGTGTAGATTGTCCCCGGGCCGCCTTTGACGATCACCGTATTGGTCCCGTAGAGTTCGTAGCTGGCCGGGTCACGTGGCTCAGAGTCGTTGGCAGTCCAAAAGGTCATACTGTTAACCACGGTGGCACCGCTGACCGGGGTGATGATCACGCCGGTATTAAGTTCGAAAAAGTTAAGATACTTGGCTCCTCCCCCACCGAAAAAACCATCGATCAGATCTTCAGGTGGTTCTGCGCCCGGCCAGTTGTTACCGCCACCTGCGGTGGAGACGGTGCCTTCGACGAATTCGGTATCGGTGAGGATACCACCGATGATCTGGTCTGCTGGTGAAAGAAGGAGATCGGCCGGGGTCTGTCCGGTAAGGCTCAGAGCGGCGATTGAAGTAAGGGCTATTTTTGGGATTCTGTTGTTCATGCTGTGTGTGGGTTCAAGGCTCAAGCCTCCTGTGATGAGAGTGCACAAAAGTTCTCGAAGGCAACGATCCTGGCAAATTTTGAGATCTTTTTGCAAACTCAAACTATTGCTCCAAAAGGAATCCCCCCGGTTGTGGCCGGGGAGACTCTCAAATTTTGACTGCTCCGGCGGCTTTCTATGGCCTGTGATTGTGAACCGCAAACGCACACAAGAAGCAAATACCATGTGATCTTCAGTAACTCGATCCGGCGTAACGGATGAGTTTTGGTAGTTACCAGCTCCGAAGGAGCGAAGGGCAACGTCCTGGCATTTCATCAAACCAGAAGCACCCCGGGCCTCGGTGAGATGATATCAGACAGAGCTTCACGACGATCAATCCCAGCATTGCTCGTCCATCATCCAAATCACGGACACGTTCCGAATCTCTTGGCGGCGGAGGTTGAAAATGGTCTGTCGCTTGGCGACATGAGCGAGACTCACAAACGATGGGGGTTGATCTTCCGCTTCCAGCGCTTCCGCTTTTTTTTGAGCCTCTTTCATTTCGCGCCAGTTCTGAATCAATTGCCGTGCCTCGCTTCGTACCGACTCTGTATTTCGCACGGGCTTCGCATCTGTCTCACCAAGGTGGAGCATCGTGCTGATTTTATCAGTGACCAGAGTCGTTCCGGGAAGAGCAGGCTTTCCCTTCTTATGAGCCTTTGCGAGACCGCTCACCAATTCCTTGGAACGCTTCAGCTGGCACCATCGCTCCCACTCGGTGAGATCGGGCCGTTTCACGTTTTTGTATGTCGGCAGTCCGGAGGCGTCCTTCACGAAGTGAACGTCCTTGTATTCCGCGTTGAAAAAATCCCGAACTTGCGACAACCACTTTCCTCTCTCGGTTTGTAGGTTGGCTTCCCACTTCTTTACGGATAGAGCCACCTTGGGATCGGTCTCCGCCGGCAGGGGTGTCGCGGATTCCAGATTCTCTATTTCGCCGTCAATGAGCTCTCCCGTGCGTAGAAGGCCCTGCAACTTGACCTTGTTTTCCCGCATCTTGATTTCGGCATCGACGGCAACCTCCGTGTGCTTCCAGGCATCCGTTTCTGCGGTGTGGGAAATGTCTTTGATCTTGCTGAGAGAAGCGAGTTGCTTGGGAATTTGAGAGACAGGCTCGTTGAGCATCTTGATCAGCGCCTGAGGCTTCAGCACATCACTCGCCGAAACCTTTACCGTCCCTTTGACGTTCATCGTGAGTTGTTGGAGAAGTGGCTTTTCTTCGTTGGCCTGAATGTAGGAGCTGAGAGCTTCGCGGTAGTCGTGATTACGCACCTTCATGAGTTCGGCTGCTTCGCTCCAGCTCATTTTCACCGTGTCGAAGGGGGATTGCGCTGAAACTTCCTTCGCATATCTCGTGCCCTCAACTACGGAATGCTCCGTCACTGACTCCTTGATATGTTGTTGAACACAACTTGTCATAAGGGCGACCATCGGCCCGAGCAACATCATGCTGGTTGTCCTCATAATGATCTAATACGGGCCTTGGCTCAAACTCTTTCGGATTTCCGAATAAAATGATTGTGACACATTCGAATCAGCCTAAATATATCATCGGCGATACTGCGCTCGGCGCGAGGTCCGCATTTTTTGGACCCCGCCCGCCTCAAAGGCACCCTCCCCGCCTTCGTCACTATCCACTCCGGCAACAACCACCCTGGAGCCGGATTCTTCGAACCAAGTGTCGCCCCTCTTCCCATCGGAGATACCGACAAAGGTCTCCAAAATTCCAAGCGCCGCCGCGAAGTTTCCGAGGCCGACTTTAACCGCCAAATCGCCCTCCGCACCAAACTCGACGACGGCTTCGCCTCCAAGTTCGGAAAAGGTCAGCGTGGCGTCCGCGCCTATGATGAGATGTTCAACTCCGCCGTCAGCCTCATGAAGTCAAAGGACCTCGAAGCCTTCGACCTCTCCAAGGAATCCGCCGACACTCGCGCCGCTTACGGAACTGAAAAATTCTCGAAAGGCGTCCTTCTCGCCCTCCGCCTCGTCGAACACGGCGTCCGCTTCGTTGAAGTCCAATACGGCGGCTTCGACTGGCACTCCGATGCCTTCACCAAGACCGACGAAATGCTCCCCGTCCTCGACCAGGCCTACGCCGCTCTCCTCACCGACCTTGAACAACGCGGGCTTCTCGAAAGCACCCTCGTCGTCATCGCCACCATCGCCTCCGCGATGGGGCTGCAGCATAACCAGGCCCTCTATTCGCCGACAAAGCGCCCTTTCAAAATGGGCGGCAAAACCGGCAAACCGATCGCCGAGGTTTTAGCCTGATCGCTCGAAACCAAAATCACTTCATCAGGGGCGTCCACATCATGGCATGATGGGACGCCCCTGTTTTTTGAACCGTAAACCCTAACTTCTCATAGAAGCCCTGGGCGGGGTTTCCGATCTCCACGCTTAAAACGACCGGAACCTGAATTCGCATCCCTTCGGCGAGCACACTCTTCATCAGGTGGTGGCCAATGCCATGACGCTGGTAAAGTGGCATTATTGAAAGCTCGATGACTCTCAGACGCTCTTCGGTATGATCCACGTAGAACCTTCCGATCGGTTTCCCCGCAAGCTGAATAATGACAAAATGAGCCCCGGGAAACCTCTTGTGATAGTCGGCGGACTGCAAGCGCGCCTGCTCCTTTAAAATCCGCGTCCGTTCCCCAAGAAGCAGCTCCCGGAAACCAATCTCACCCTCACGAACTGAAAAAACCAGCTCTTCGAGAAACGTCACATCATCCGAGGTTTCGGGACGGAGAGTGACCTCGGCCTGTTCCCACTTCACGAGATGATCAGGATCTTGACGGGTAAACACCCTGCAAGGCAATGCAGAAATTAATCACCAAATACGGGGGCATGTTATTGTGCGACTGGTTTCCCCCTGTATTTGTGGTGGAATTTGCAACTGTATTCTCATTACTTGCCGAGTAGTTACTCTCCCCGTCATTTGCCGTCGCTGGCTTCGCGTTGGTTGGCGAAGTTTGATCGCCGACTTCCGAAGTGACTTGAACCCCATGGAAATGATTTGGCATCTGAGCTGCAGTAAGGGTGTGGGTTTCAGCCCCTCCTTTCTGTCCAATCGTCCGGGAAGAAAGACCCGGCCCATTTCCCTGATGAATGGGAGCTCGCCCTCTCAGATCCGGCAAAGCAAGAGTAGTACGGCCATCGCCGCCATAGATGGTTCCCAACAACGAAAAAAGGGCTTGATTCTGGCTAATCGGGAGTAATTGCCCGTCGCACTTCGCCCAATTACGCGGGGCAAAGTTAAATCCGAAAGCTTGAATTTGGCCGATGAATGGATCTGACATTTTAAGATGATGTTTGAGCTAATAAATAAATGTCTGGCGAGACAGTCTTAAGGAAAGTAATCTATCGAAACTATGGATCAGAAGGCAAGCACCATCATCGCTGCGGGAATATTATTCTCGAGTCTTACTTCTTATCTCCCGGCGGACAGCTTTCATCCCATTAGCTCGATTACCTCGAATACCTCTGCCACCGATTTCTTCGCCGCAGGCGGACTGATCAATGGCCCCGGGGTCGATTTCGACGCCAATCCCCCGCACGATACCATTGTCGTGAACGCTGGATCGCTCTGGGTCACCCAGGCCTGTGGCTTCCCCTGCGACTACTACCTCACCCTTCCCGTCCCCGTCTTAACCATCGACCTCGGAAGCGACCAACCCTTGAATGAGATTAGTCTTTGGGGATATGCCAACAATAATACCAACGGGGCAAAAAAGGCATCCCTCCGCTTCGCCACCAGCGCCGAGGGAACCTCAAACTTCAGCAACTCCATCACCTTCGCTCCTTCCTTCCCTCTCCTCAATGGACAAACCCTGCGCCAGAGCTTCGCCTTCGGCCGTCTTGTGACCGCCCGTTATGTTCAGGTCACTCTGAGCGAGAACCACTTCTTCCCCCCGGGTGATGGCAGCACCGGCGGACTCGCTGGCGGAGATCGGGTCGGCCTTGGCGAAATCGCCTTCGCAGTTCCCGCGACCGACCTCGACCAAATCCTCGTCACCGCCCCTAACGAATTCTCCCTCAAAACAGGCCAGCCCGGCACCTCGGCTCTGAGCGGACTTCTTAATAATTTCAACTACTGGTCTGTCGAACGCAGCTCCGTCACCGGGATCATCTACCTCTCAGTCCCGACCGATGGAAAAATCTATCAAGTCGATCCCAGCATCGAACCTCCCGCCATCTCCGTTTTCGTCGATTCCCCCGGTGCTGTCTTCCACGGTCTCGCCGTGAACGATGAAGATGGCATTCTCTACGCCGCAGATTCCGATAGCGACACCATCAAGATATACACCCTCGCTGATGGCCAGGCCAACGGCTCCCTCGGCTCAGGATTTGTGCGGCCAAACGAAGTCATCTTCGACAAAGCAGGCCAACGAATCATCGTCTCAGACTCCGGAATTGATGAAATTTTGATCTACAACAAAGCAGGGACCTTAACCTCGGTCATTTCTAACAGCACCACTGAAGGAGCTTGGGGTCTCGCCCTTGATCCTCAAAACGGAAACCTCCTTTACTCCAGTCACGACCTTGGGAAAATCTATCGCCGCTCCCCATCCAGCGGCGCTTTCAGCATCGAACACGATAACCTCCAGGGTCCGCGCGGCCTGGGATTCGACCGCTGGGGACGACTCTATTGCGTCGAGGGCACCGCCAATCAAGTCAAGACCTTCGGCCCCAGCCCCCTCACCACCCATACCACCGCTGGCGGCGGTCGGGATATCTCCATCCTCGCTGACTGCGATCTCGATGGCGACTTCCTTCCCGATGCCTGGGAAGCGACCTCCGGCGGATCCAGCCTGACCTTCATGGGCGATTCCGATGGAGACGGCATCGTCAACGGGCTCGAAGCAGCCACCGGCGGCAGCACCACCGCCTCAAACGATGGCAGCCCGGTCGAATTATCAAGAAACCCCGATGGTGAATTCATCATCACCCATCAGGCCCTGAAAAAGAGCACCATTGCATACAACCTCTGGCTCTCCAACGACCTCGTCACCTGGCAGGCTGCCAATACTCTTCCCTCACGAACCGAAGGAGCCGGGCTCTATGACACCTGGAATTTCCGCTTCTCCCCCGAAGACGAGGGATTCCCCGCCAATACCCCTCAGCTCTTTTCCATGCTCGGATTGGAGCCATCACTCTAAGCGGCCCCCAAACCCCATGGATCGCCCTCAATTATCGGACTTCGAAGCCCGGAAAGGCCAGCCGTTTCAGATTCTCAATCCGGAGGGCCAGCCTCTGGTCCCTTGGATTCTCCACTCTCTCAAAAGTCTGGCCCCACCTGATGAGGATGGCTTGCGGGACCTGCAATGCTTCACCTTGACCTTCCGACATGAGGCCAACGAAATCCTTCCTCAGGGAATCCACACCCTCACCTCTGAAGATCACTTTCAGATCCAGCTCTTTGCCGTCCCCTTTCGTAACGACGAAATGATCGTGACCATTAACTAAGGGTCACTTCGAAGCTCTCACCTTTGACCCTTCCGAATAAGGTATTCATCTCGGCGCGGAGTGGCAAATCACTCAGCTCACATAAGGACTGGAGACTATCGGCCAACTCATTCCGGGCGATTCTCACTTGGATCTTAAGCCCACCTTCTATTCGGACAATACTCGCCCCATGCTGCTTCGCCCAATCAGTCAGCGACAGAGAGTCAGAGCTTGTTGCTAGCCCCACACAAAACACCCCAATTCCAGCAAAAGTCGACAGTCCAAAAAATTCCGAGCGTTTCATTTCCCCAATTGATAGACACTTTTAACATCAATTCCAATCCAAAAAGGATCACTTGTCGGGCCGAGCCAGGGCGATTGGCTTGAACCTCCTTATCGCTTAGGTAACGGGAAAATATTTACCGCTAAACAAATGAGCACGAAAATGGTGTGCCTTTTTTACCGAAATCCCTCCAGACAGCTCCTCCCGTTGAAAAAGCCAGTGCAAAACCACCCGCGCTTCGGATTGACGTCGCGCAAACTTCCACCGATTG
>CAJXVQ010000363.1 GCA_913060685.1 uncultured Verrucomicrobiales bacterium | reverse complement strand
CTTTCACCCCGCTCCTGAAGGCTGGACAGATGAGGACTACCACGCCCGACAGCGTGACTTCCTACGCCGTCATTTCGAACTGGCCCGATCCGCCGATCTCAATATCGTCATCCACACCCGCGATAAAAAAGGCACCGCAAGCTTCGACGATGCTCTCGCAATCTATCGTGAATTCTCCGATGACGTTCGCGCCGTCTTTCATTGTTTCCCGGGTCCTCCCGAACTTGCCGAAAGGGTGTTCGCTGCCGGAGGAATCATTTCCTTCACCGGCATCGCCACCTTCAAGAATGCTCAAGCCGTTATCGATACCGCCAAGGCCGCGCCAGCGGGTTCATTCATGGTGGAAACCGATTCACCCTACCTCGCCCCCACCCCTCACCGTGGGAAACGTTGCGAGCCGGGATTCACCCGCCTCACTGCCGAAGCCATCGCCGCTCACCGTGGTGAATCTCTCGAGCAAATTGCCGACATGACCGAGGAGGTCGTCGAGAATTTCTTCCGATTGCCTGTTTGACCCGATTTCTCCGGCGGAAGCTTGAGAAACGAGGAATCCGTAAAAAAATACGCCGGCTCCATGACGGAACCGACGTATCTGGGTTTGGATTTTACAGGCTTCTCTATTCTTCCTCGAAAACCCGGAAAAATAACGTCGGTCCGAAGTCCGGAATAAAGCCAATCGGAAGCCGTAGTGTTGTGACGTCACCTTCGGAAACCACATTATCAGCCAACTCTGTCCAGAGACTTCCCAGATCCAGATTCGATTCAACGGCGTAGGTCCGCCCAGCCCGGGAGCTCCACATCAGAATCACTTCAGTATCGGTTAACTCAATTGAGGTGATTGTCAGCGGTGTCGCCGGACCTCCAATTGTTTCTGGTGATTCTCCATCGGCGAGTCGAAGAATCTCTTCTTCAGAAAGAGCATTTCCGAACACCGCGAAGTCATCAATCTGCCCACGCGTCGCATTTCTGGAAGAGACCGGATCAATGTATTCCGCACCAATTGTGAGACCGAAGAAATCATCAGGGACCGGAGTCGCGAGATCCCCTGAAAGGACCAACACGCCATTTTTCCAGACTTCCTTGCGAGAGCCATTCTTCTGGTAAACAAAATGCTCCCATACATTGAGACCGATATCCGCGATGCCAGAAATCCTCTGGGTATCGACGGCCGCTCCCGCAGTATCAAAGACGTAATTGTTATCGCCCCATGAGTTATGAGCCTGAAAGCCACGGAAATTGCCACCACTTGATTCTGAAGCAGCCCAGAATGCACTACTATTGCTGATCGAGTCCAGGCGCTGCCAGAATGAGACCGCAGCCTGATCAGGCCCAGGTTCCGGATCATCGGAATTCATTCTCCAGTAGCCCAGGGGAGAGTGACTTTGGATCAGGGATTCGTAAGAAACCGCCGGGCTTGGATTCGTCGCATTGGCATAGTGCTCGGCAACTTGATCGGCATTCAATTCGGTCCCGTAAAATGCGACCTCATCGGCATCGCCGGACCATTGGAATGGACCATCAGAGCGTGCTCCAATCGTAAATCCGCCAGCAACACCCGCCACGTAGGTCTGGGGAATACTCGTGTCAGACAAGACTCCATCGACGTAGATTTTACCGACTGTTCCGTCCCAAGTCACCACAAGGTGTGTCCATTCTCCGGCAACCGGAGGAGCTCCGTTCGTCCCGGTGATATTGACTGCCGTTGCGAAGCCATCATTGTAGTAGGTCCGGAAGTTCCAGCCTGCGTCTGATTGATAAATCAACCATCCCTTGCGGGGGGCACCAAAATCGCCGTTGGCAATGGCACACGTCAAATCTCCGGCTGGCATGACCAAGGAGGGCTTAAGCCAAACTTCAGCTGACCAGACATCGGCCGGATTGAGAGCCGGATCATAGAAAGTTCGGGTCGAACTATTCGGGGTCACCGTGGTGAGAGCAGTGTCGTTATCGCCGGCAAGAGCACCCGGTGCTCCAAGAGAGCCCGCACCCACATTCATATCACCAGAGAATCCGATTGAGCCGAGATTCTGAATCACTTGCCCCTTGGGAATGCCCAGTCCAAACCAGCGGGCATCCGCAACATAGGCACCGTTACTCCCTCCATTGGATCCCAGATTCAGGGCCCGATCACCCGCTGTCTCAGTCCTTCCGGTCGCGTCATCGCTGTAAGCGGTATCAGCGCCGAAGAACGCAGCCTCAAAACCACGAACAGAATCAAGGGCTTTGGTTGGATCGGTATTGTCATTGAAATCCCACAAGGCCAACAAAGTCGTCTCATCCGGATTGATACTTGGAAAATCCTCCCGATCATTGGCATCGCTTGGCCAATCGATCTCATCGAAGTCACTCCAACGGTCACCATCGGAATCTGCAAGGTTCGGATTTGTTCCGGTATCCATTAAGCTTACGAAGATTCCCGTATTGGTTTCATCCGCATCGCCAAGAGAGTCTCCGTCAGTATCGGCACTGAGAGGGTTGGTTCCGGTCTGTTGAGCGTCCACCCAAACACCTGTCCCGTCTTCAACTCCGTCGAGCAGCGTGTCATCGTCCGAGTCATTATCATTCGGAAGTGTTCCGTTAATAAACTCCGTAATGTTATCCACACCGTCGTCATCGAGATCGGCAAGCCGATCGTCGACAGTCTTATCGAGTCCGTTGGCGTCCTCGTAAGCGTCCTGCATTCCGTCACCATCGGTATCGCTGTTAGGCGGAACCAGAGAGGGATCATTTGGAGCCACTCCTGATGCCAGCTGGGCAATTTCGGCGTCAGTCAGAGCATCAGCATAAACCGCCATGTCATCGAGGAGACCCACTGTATTTAAAGCAGCAGAGTCGGTTCCAATGAAGAAACGGGTGTATGTTTGCTGAAGGTTATCGGTATTTTCTTTCTCAAGTCTTTTCACCCCATCAACCCAAATCGCCTTGGTATCGCCATTTTTATTCAAAACAATATGCGTCCAAGTGTTGAAAGAGAGTCCACCGTCGATATTTGTCCGCTGGCGCACCCCGTCACAACAGCCATTGGTATCCCAGTAAATCTGGCCATCACTCCACGGAACATGCGCACTGAGAGCGCGCTCCAGAGAAGGAGAGTTCGCATAGACTGCCATGGACTGTTGGAAGCTTGATGTATTGATCCAGAAGGAGATTCCGATTTGGTCCTGCGCTCCAGCGAGGTCTAGAAACCCTCCTTGTTCAACAATCACGCCGGTCCCAGCCCCTCCCGTGGCCCCCATATCAAGGGCCTGGTCTCCAGCGGTCAGAGTCCGACCTGTCGCATCAGCTGAGAACAGAGTCCCGGGCTTAAGATCACCTCGGAATCCCTTCACCTCGTCAAAGGTTGCCGCTGGATCAGAATCGTCATTAAAATTCCAATAGGCCAATAGGTCCAATTGGCCCGGACGGAGTGGAATCGAGGTTTCAAGGTTCGGATTCGACGATGCAAAAATCACCTCCGCGGCATCACTAAAACCATCCGCATCAGAATCAAGTGAGAGAGGATCAGAGCCGGTATCATCGAGATCCACGAAGATCCCGGTGTTACTTTCGGCGCCATCGGAGATGCCATCTCCATCAGTATCGGCAAGCAGAGGATCGGTCCCCCGGTCGGATGAATCCACCCAGACTCCGGTTCTGGTCTCTTCACCATCCTTTGCCCCATCACCATCGGAGTCATCACTGGTCGGGTTGGTCCCGCCGGTGAATTCATCTTCATTATTCAGGCCGTCAAGATCTGGATCTCCTCCTGCTTCCAAGGTCACAAGGTCCCCGGCGACTCTCGTCTCCCAGTCATCAGGGAGACCATCGACATCCGTATCGTTGTCCCCCACCAAGGATGTTGGAGAATCACCGTTTAAAAGAGAGGTCACCTCCGCAGGGGTAATCTCCCGACTGTAAATCGCAACGTCATCGATCGTTCCATTCAGGGCCTCCGTGAATGACGAGGAATTGTTTCCGATGATGAAGTCCGTGAAGTCTGTTGGTAATACCGCTGTATTAACTCCGTTGATCTCTTCAATTCCGTTCACGTAGATCCGCTTGGTATCTCCGTTCTTGGTGACCACGACGTGAACCCACTTCGATAACCAGGATTCAGCCGGAAAAGCGGTGAGCCGCTCAACACCCTCGACGAATCCGCCTCCGGTGTCCCAATACAACGCATTGTCAGACCAGGGACTTGCCAAAGAAAACGCCCTGGGGGTTGTCGCCGAATCAGCCCAAAAGGTAAACTGGTTGCGAATCTGACTGAGATTTTGCCAGTAAGAAATCGAAATGGCATCTGCACTTCCGGCGGCATTCAAGAACGAGGCATCAAGAACCTGCATGCGATGCTGGCCATTGCCCAAAAGCAGTGCCCGATCAGCCGCATCACCGGAATGCCCGGTCCCGGCGTTCGTGAATTGAGGCCCATTGAAGAAAACCCCAACGTTACCAGCTTGATCATCAACGGCATACCCGTCGGCAATCGTGTCAAACGACCAATAGGCAATCAAATCACCTGCTTCCAGCATCTGAGAAGCCCCTATCGCAAAGAGGCCACTTACTTTTAATATTTTTTTCATAGTGCGCTAAAATCTAACGGAATGTTTCTTTGTAGAGGCGACTTGATTACTGTCAGAAAAGTGCAACGGTGTCACGAAAAAGCATAATCGCTGATTTCACTTTTCCAGATATGACCGCCGAATCGAATTATTTGGTCCTTGAACCTCAATCGGCCTAGGCTCCCGCAGGATCTTACCTACGACTCTTATGAGTCGCACCAAATACCAGCCCCCATACTTCTGACCTCTTTTTCATGAAATTATTTCATTTCATTCTCTTACCGGTGATTTGCTGGATCTCAACCTTGGGCGCGAGCGCCGTTGAGATCAGGATTGCTACCTTTAATGTCCTCACTGGAATCGGTGCGTCAGGCCAATCCGGAAGAACTGCCCTCGAATCCGTTCTTGCAAGGATCGATGCCGACATTCTCTGTCTTCAAGAAGTCACGGGCTCTGATATCAACAACGGCCATCTCAACGAGATTGCCTCGAATCTCGGATACGGATTTGTTTTCACCCCCATCACAGCCTTGGACACCAATAGCCGTGTCATCATCCTTTCGAAGTTTCCTTTCGCCGCCGGATCGACCAAAAGCATTGTTTCACCGGCCGGGGCCAACGACGTGACCCGAGCGGCCGCCGCCGCCATCGTGGACGTTCCCGGAACAATTAATGATCCCGTCATCGTCACGGCTCATCTTAAGTGCTGCTTCGAAGTTGACGACCCCTTCCGTCGTGCCGTCGAGATGCAACGAATCAGAAACCATCTTGATGACCTCGGCGTTGACGGCGATGACAACGTCTTCGTCATGGGAGACTTCAACCTCCTCGGCAACAATCAAACTTTCACCTCTCTCCCTGCAGGCCTCCCGGCCTCTTACGAACTCGGAAACGACATTACTTTCAATGTCAGATACTTTGCGGATCCGACCCGCTACTTCACCGGACTGGACCTCATCAATCCCGGCTACCGCCAGCAAGATGGCGTCACAACCGACACCTTCATGGGGTCGGATACCATCCTTGATTACCTTCTCGTTTCCAACGCGGTCGCAAGCCGGGTGCCTCGCACCGAAATCTACAATAGCTTCCTTGAAGGCTCTTTTCCCGGACTTCCCAAATCGGGCAGCCCATTGCCACCGGTCACCAGTTCCGATTCATCTGATCACTACCCCGTCTATGGAGACTTTGACCTCGATGGCGGCCTCGCCCTCAATGTTTCGGTGACACCTTCAACCCTTGATGAAGACTCCCCTCCCGCAACCGTCACCGTCACTCTTGCCGCACCTGCTGCTGTCGCGACGACTCTGACTCTGCAATCAAGCGATCCTGGGGAGGCAACTCTCGGCGACACTTCAATTCAGATTCCAGCCGGAGCCACCATGGCCACCACCACTCTTATTCCCCGCCTTGATAAAATTACCGACACCACTCAAAGCGTCGAAATTCTCGTCAATGCCGCTGGTTTCCAGGGAAACCTCACCACCGTAAGCATCCGCAATGCTGACCCACGAATCTACGTTTTTGAGAATTCCACACAATCGCTGCTGGAAGACTTCGAAGGATTCGAGGGCAGCCAGAGGCTCGCCGCTTGGCGCGATGGCGGAATCGCTTGGATCGGATCTGACGATGGCACCTCCAGCCAGTTCGGCGGACGTTCCTATCAAGGTTCACTCGGCGCTCTGACGGCCATCCCGATCACTTTCCAAACCACTTTCCGAAACGACTCCGGTCAGACCATTCCAGCTATTGCAATCAATTATGACGCCCAGCAATGGCGTCGTTTTGCCGATGGCGCAGCCGACCGGATTGAAGTCTCCATGCTAAAGGACAACATCACCACCCGATTACCCGGGCTGGATTTTGAACCGTCGACATCAGGAACGCCGGGTCAACTTTCTCCTCCCTCACAATTCAATCAATCGACTTACCTTCGCGACCTTAATCTGGGCCCCGGCCAGGAGATCCAAATCTGCTTCGATGTCGTTCCCGGTCTTGCCAGCGGATTAAATTCAGACGCCATTTTCATCAATGAATTTCACTATGACAACGGGGGCGCAGACTTCAGCGAATTTGTGGAGGTCCTCGTCGGATCCGCCTTCTCTGGAAACCTCTCCGATATCACCATCCACCTCTACAACGGCAACACCCGCTCAACCTACGGAGCCGTCGAGAGCCTTGACACTTTCATTAAAGGGTCTTCAACCGGCCCCGGTGGTTCCCACATATATTACAAAGCAATTAGCGGCATTCAAAACGGAGCACCGGATGGCATCGCACTTGGCGTCAATGGAATCGTTCGGGAATTCCTGAGCTACGAAGGTATTTTCACCGCCGCCAATGGAATCGCCGAGGGAGTTGTTTCGTCACCTGTTGGAATTTCCCAAGGTCCCGGGACACCTCTGGGAGAAAGGAGCATCGCACGCTCCGGGACGGGAGGACTCCCGGAAGACTTTGTCTGGGGGATTCAACCCGGACTCCATACTCCCTGTCTCTTATACACATCTCCGAGCCCACGAGACCGAGGCTGATCTCG
>CAJXVQ010000362.1 GCA_913060685.1 uncultured Verrucomicrobiales bacterium | reverse complement strand
CTACACAGAGTAGATCGTCGGCAGCGTCAGATGTGTATAAGAGACAGACCCAGCGTGGCAGTTTGTCCTGCGTCCATAGCTGACCTTCCCATCCCCCTGACCCAGCCTCTGACTTCTCAGCCGATTCCGATCCCACCTCGCCCCCAACCACCTCGGTAGGTCGCAACGCAGACTTCAATACGCAAGCATTGCAGGATTTGGAATCGGTCTCTGAAGATATCAAAGATCCACATTCTTTACACTGGCGATCCTCCATCACGACGACTGACTGCTAGGAATTTTCATTTTGGATGGCTCGTTTGAGGGCTCCGTCTCAGGGCTCTGCGAGGAAGAGGAGGGGGGGAGGTATATTCTCATGATAACATGTGTCTAACACTCTAACTAACGCCACACAATGAGCATTTGTGTCGATAAAAAGAACGGGCGATTTAAAATACTGTGATCCTCCCTGCCGGTCTTTGAAGAAGTGATCGATCCGGCCTTTTTTGTGAGGATGAAGTTTCAGGGCCTTTTTGTCACCGGGGTTGAGAGCGGCAGTATCGAGATCTCTTAGACCCAGTGGCACTCGTTCCGGTTTTTTTTCAAGAGAAACTCCAACGCCGCTTTGGCGAATTTTTAGTCCAGGGGTTCAAGGCCCGTATCGTCGGCAATGACCATGGCGTCGGCTCAAAAAAGCGGCCATGATCTTGAAGACTGAAGAGCTCTTCCGTAAGGATCTTACGGCCCTGCGATGCGCTTCTTCTCCGACGACACCCTCGTCATCGGGGTCAAAAAATCTTGTGCGATTTGAGATTAATGATTCCTTTTCGATATGACTAGATTGATATCACTCTTTTTTATTATGTCATCTCTCGGTTGTTTTTCGGTCGAGATTCCGGTCACCTTTGACGTCGATGCCGAGGCCTCAGTGGTCCGATACGATATATCGATCACTCAGTTCGGAACTGATTCCGACACCTCAGACATCCGCGGCACGCTCGACGCCCTGTTGACAATCGAGCCTGACACGGGGCGGTTAGAAGGCGTTGAATTCACCGGCGGCCTGGTAAGCTTCAGCCCGGTTGAATTCGATTTCTCATTCAGTGTGGCTGCCATCGACATTGATTTCTCCACCCTGACTGCCGTCCCGGAATCCCCCGAAGGAATTGAGATCCTCGCGAACGACGACGGAATCCTGAGCCCCTCGGCACATTTTTTAGACTTCACCTCAGGAACAGTGACCCTGGTCGCAAGAGCTCCAGGAGTGAACGACCGTACCGTGATTGATGTGACCGAACCGAGTCAAAATGGGGGCGTCGATCCAGATAGCCTTGCCGCTCTTGATGATCTCAAGGTCACCCTCGTCGAGGTTTCCCGCTCCCAGAGTGAGATTCTCTGGGAAGCCACTTTTCTCGCAACCGGAAGAATCAGCGATACCCAGACCCAAGATGATATCTCCGTTACTCTAACATCGAATGCCTCACTTCATGCGCAGACCATTTTTAAGACGCCCACCAACTTTGGAAACTGGCTCATTGAGCAAGACTTAAACATGACGACTCAGGCGGAGACCCCGTCTTCAAAAGGCGTCCCTTTTGGGCTCTTGCATGCCTTCGATCTATCGAAAGATGACGAAACTCTCCCTTTTTTCGCGATGAAGCAAGCGGATGGAAATCCAGCCGTGATGATGGATTGCCCCGAGGGCGGACTACGCCGGGAGATTTTCATCAATCGCTCCACGACCTTGGACCCCGCCTTGGCGACCGATGGACTCGGATCGCTTCCCCTGGGGACCACCGGGTTCCAGGAAATCCCGTTCCCCGCCGGGCCTAAAAATTTTGCGTGGCTCTCGACGCCGTAACTCTTATGAAATTTCTTGTTCCCGCGGGATCAATGTGAAGTCGAGTCCTTCGGCCTGGCAGCGCAGATCGCGTTCTTTTCTTGCGCGATTTTGTTCGAGATTGCCGAGGCGATCCGGGTCGAAGGGGCTGCGATGCTTGACCATGGCATAGAGGATGCGGGCTAGTTTTCCGCCGCCCTCCGGGCAAAGCTTCAGCTCTTTGGTAAGACAGTGACTGGGGGAAATATCCTGTCGTCAAAATACGATGCGCGGCTTTCCCCAATCCGCTACTTTACAATCTCCCTTCGGATATCCTCGGTCAGCCCACTTTCTTCCAGCCACTGACGGCCCTCCTCGGCATTCTGCTTCATCAAGGCCCGTCCCGCTCGGATCATGGCGCTCCTGCGGGCCTCTCCGTCCTGAAGATCCCGGGCCCATTCCAAACTTGCCACCGGATCTTCCCGGGCCCACTTCCCCGCGACCAATAATTTGATTCGCGCTCCTTCATCCCCGTCCAAAGTCTCAGCCCATTTCGCAGCCTCCTTTGGCTCTCTTTCTGCAAATTCCCCCGCTACGCCCATCAGCATCTCGTCCCTCACCTCACCTTCCGGTAAAGCAACCGCCCACTCCGCCGCTGTTGGCAGTGTTTCCAACTCCAACATTTTGTCTTTCACCACTTTCAACATCTCCCCCGCGTGCTTGTCCTCCGCCTCCAGTTTGTCCACCGCAAAATCCGTTGCAAAAACCAGATCCGAACTCGCCAATCCCTTCAACATTCCAATCGTGACATCCCGGCAATTTCTGCGGTCTTCTTCCAGCGAATCATACCAGGCCAACGCCCCGACCGGGTCCACACTTGCCCATCCGGTCATCGTCGCTGCCATATCTTTTTCTTCCGTATCCGCTCCCATATTCACGGCATCCACCCCTAACATGGCCCCCCAGGCAAAATGAAAATCCTGAAATTCCGGACTCTCTTCCGAAAAATGCACAATCTGCTCCCGTGCCAACATCGCATTTTCCTCATTCATCCCCTCCAACAACTGCCCCAATGCCGCCCGCCGCCGCAACGGGTTCAGTTCCCAACGCAATCGTCTCCCCACCTCGATAATCTCGTTTCGGTCCATCTTTCTTCTCCCCAATCCTGTCCCCCGCGATCTCCCTGTGACCCGACGCTCTCCCTGTTCAAGCTCATAGCCGCCCCCGCGCCCTCTTCCCTGCGCTCTCTCCAGCTCTCCCAATCCATCCTCCTCTCCATCATCACTTAAAACCCAAATTCCCAGCACCCCAAGTCCAACCACCCCCATTCCCCCGTATAAAATTGATTTTGGTATCATCTCAATCATACGCTCCTGTGACTGCCGCTTTTTCACTCCAGGGCATCCGCGGGAAGATTTTGGTCACCAAGAGCAGGCAAGATGTGACGTTGAAAGGGGAGGCTAACACGCTTGATATCAATCCATCACCTCCGAGATTCCCCTTGAATGAGGAGTCCCTTCCTCCGGCGGATCTTAACATGGCCACTTCCCAGATCATGAAGGAGATCGAAGCTGTCATCGGCCCACCAAAGAGCTGTTGTTACTGCTGGGACTAAGCACTCTTTTTCTTCTGCCTGAAAAAGAATCTACCGATGAACCACTCGGGACGTTGTGTGGTCGATCGCTAAATCAGGCAAAGTCCCATCAGAAGAGTGCGGAAGAATCAGCGATACCCAGACCCAAGATGGTATCTCCGTCACTGTGACATCGGTGCCGACTTCGCCGAGGAACGCGAGGACGCTCTGAATGCTCACCCCCTCCACCGCAGTGAGGTCCACCCCGAACTTGTCGAAGAGGTGGTGGCGCATTGGTTCGTCCACTTTCTTCGCGGGCGGGGGTGAGTTGTCGGTCTCTTGGGAGTCGTCGGGGATCCATTCCTTGATGGCCTGCCACGGTGGTTCGATGGGCTTCATCGTCTGGATATCGAAGGGCGGCGGTGGCGGGCGTGGAAGCTGGATGACACCTTCCCACAGGCCGTGGAGGCGGAGGCAGAATTGGATCTCCTCGCGGAGGATGGTATTGCAGTGACTGCGGGAATTAATCGCTCACCTCAAAAAACTTCTTGGGCCCGAGGAGATTATGAACCTGGGCGGATCGAAGCGGTATGAGGTCTCGCGATCAGTGAAGGAAACTGAATCTTTAAGAAGAGCATTTCCACAAAAGTTGGGAGGAGGGGGATCGACGATTCGATCTACTTTTTAAGAGTGAAAGACTGGTCGAGGAGCTTCTTTAAAGCTCGGTAGTCGTCCGAGTGTTTTCCGTCATCCTCAAGACCGTCCTGGATGATGAACAAGGTGGAGCTGTTCGGAGAAAGTTCGATCGCAAAAACTTCGAGCTTGAGTGAGGTTCCGGCGATTTTGACATCAATGATCGACGCATCGTATTCCTTCTTCCCGAGTTTCAGCCGGGCTTGCCGGGTTTTGGCGTTTCCTTTGCCAAACCCCCCGGCCATGCCTTGCGCCATCTGGGTGTGTGTCACCTGCGCGCCCATGCCGAAAACTATAATGGTGCAATCATTCCCTGAAAGGGTCCAGTTCTTGGCCTCGAGATTGGTTAGGTCTGCTTCGAAGCTGTAATGGGCGGGGTAGTCGAAATTGAGATTTTGATGGGTAAATGTCCGGTAGGCAGAGGCGCTCAAAGTGGCTTTTTGACTCTTGTCACCGGTATCAATGTCAAAAGGAACACCCTCTGTGATCTTTAGGGAGCGATCTCCGATCTTCAGGGTGTAGTTGCGTTTTGGTTCACTCTTCTCGTCTGAGAATATAGCAACCGGGGAAAAACAAAGGGCGATGGTCAGGAGGGCTCTAGTCATATTTGGTTGGCAGGATAAGCCATTCCGGATGCTTGGAAAGCCTACAGGTTCCGACCGGGGCTCTGAATGCTGTCGCGCGATGGCGATACCGCATACCCGATCGCCTTGCTCTCGGTGAAGAACTCCTGGGATCCTGAAAGGATCCATCCCGGCATTGTGATCGATTGACTACCGGGAAAGGGTTGATTTTGGAATCGGTTGACAGCTTGGGCAAAGACCAAGGAGCTAGTCGGGGAAATCTCGTAAATCACGACACGTCCCTATTTTTTTTCTTCGTTGGGCTGGCCTTGGTTGGCATCGCCGCCGAGGTAGGGGGGCGTCGGGGCTGGAGGTGGAGATGCGGGATCTGGCGTTTTTGGTGGTGGAGGAGGTCGCCGGTTTCACCGTCTTAGGAGGTGTTCAATTAGAGCGAAAAATAAATGGTTTCAAAATTCGAACAACACCTTGGCTGGATTTCAGCCTTTTTCGAATTCAGTTGCCGGAAGACTGTTTTGACGGAAAGCTTTCGTGGATCCCCTTATGAACTTCCCTGATTTAGCCAAGCTCCTCGAAGCCCGGATTGCGGTGATTGCTGATCATGGATTCCGTGATCGGGATCCCGGGGCCCACCTTGAAGCTCTCAAGAGTGTGAGCGAAGCGATCGTTTCCTGGCATGAAGCGCACCGGAGTGAGATCGATGGGAATCTGGACCACTTTCTCACCGGTGCCAGTTACCAAAAGGCCCTTCTCTATCTTGAGACCGGGACGCGGCGGCCGTGTGGGGAGTAGGGTTGTAAGACTGCTTGGGATTTTTTTGACGGGGAGGGTAGGGTAAGCGGTGTTGGACGAAAGGGGTGGATCCATCCCGGGGAGGGACTCGCGGATTCGCCTGGAGAAATCACGTGCACTGATGTCGTTGTCTGTGCCTTTGGCAGACTGATTAATGAGGGATTTCTTGCGAAGTTCTTCGAATGGCATCGAGGTGTCCAGGTAGCCAGCTTCATAGAGATAACGATCCACCCACCCATTGATGAGATGTCGGTAATCGAATCTGCTCGACGCGCTTCCCACCGCATTCTTCTTGTAACGTATGATGTTGAGCGTGCAGTTACTCTTTAGCAGATGATACCATTCCGGACTGTCCGAGAGTTCGTTGATCCTCTTCATGTAGATCATGAATAATTCCCGCATCGCCTCGGGTTGCGCCTGAATTCGGTAGAGATAGACGTCTTCGAAGCGGAAATTAGTACGGGATCGAACGAGGTCACGTTCGTCACCCACGACATAGATCAACTCGTATTGTTTGAACATTGATGCGACCGGTGCAAATCCTTCGCCCACCTCGGGTCTGATTTCGATTGAGATGCAGACCGGGGCAGCATTGTCGAAATTGAAGCTCAGGAAAGTGTGTGCGATGGGGCCCTCCTGCCAGTAGGAAACGTAAAAGTCCACCGAGGTCAAATGTGAGAGGAAGACCTCGCGCTCGTAGTAGTTGGCATCGAAATCATTCCATTGGCGGTAGGCGAAATCCCGGTAGCCGGTGATGAGGACCCGATCGCCTTCTATGGCCGCTCTGGGCATGGTCGCCACATCTGGCAACCATTGACGATCATGCGAAGGGGAGATGCTGAGGTGCCATGTCAACACCCCAAGCACCAAAGCCACGAAGATGCAACGCGTCCTGCGCTTCCGGCTCATCCATACTGCCCAGAGGGCGAAGATGAAAAAGGCGACCGCTAAAATCAACCGTGGCCATGCCCATGGAAAATTAGAGTAATAAATCGCCAGCGCAGTCCAAATACAAACAAGGAATTTGACGAGACTCCAAAGGCTTCTCAGAAGAAAACGAACGATGCGGGAAAGCGGCAGTGACGCGGCCTTTGGAGATGACTCTTTTTTAGAGGGCATATTTATGGATCAGGGGACCGCGATGGCTGACTGGTTAACTGATTTGATGAAATTCTTCGTGCCCAAAGCAACCTGATTTTCCCGATGGTCAGCCTGGAGCAATCATTTTCCGGTTCCATGATCAATAGTCGGAAGAGCTGCCTGGCGGAAGATCGAAAACGGAATGGGTTCAGAAAGACACCTTGTCTGGCAGTCTCAGCGAATGCGACGAAGGGCGGGCAACCCAATGCCGCCGACAATGACATGAGCTCGGCCTGCACCTATTGGAAAATCGTAAATGTCTAGGTCGATACCACCGGGGGGAGAATAAGGTTGGGAATGCGTCTTTCGGGTAATGGTTGTCTCAACCTTCTACTCGCAAAAAGCATGGGGCAGTTTTGCTTCGACATCGATCACGGCTTGATATTCACCCGGAGTGATTTTGGTTATCCCAGATGCCGGGTTGAGATCGTGACTAAATGCTTTCAGGGAAGTTGCTGCTAGATGACATGGGTTGTCAGGTGGGGGTGGAATCCTCCAAACTGACAACCGT
>CAJXVQ010000361.1 GCA_913060685.1 uncultured Verrucomicrobiales bacterium | reverse complement strand
CTACACAGAGTAGATCGTCGGCAGCGTCAGATGTGTATAAGAGACAGAGGAAGAAGGGCTTTTCGGACGTGGGATTCAGGAGCTGTTTGGAGACCCATTGGGAAACGGAATAGTCGCCGCCGAACTCTTCATCGGTCGCGTCAAGCGGGCTCCAATCGGTTTCGACATATTGCCACGGGCCGCCCCGGGGAAGAGAGACGGGGCGCTTTTTCGGGTAGAGGGTGCGCGGGAAGGGATTGTCCTTTTCCTTGGCTGGGAAGTAGTCGTCCCACGATCGTGGATCGATGACGTAATGCAGGATCTTCCCCGAACCGGCGGCGTGGTAACCATGGTTTGCAAAGTGTCGGGGCATCAGGGTGACATCGGGCATGACCTCGCGGAGAGGCTGCATATTGTCGTAGAGACCCGAGCGGTGAGGGGCGATGCCCGAAAGGATGGCGGCACGGCAAGGACCGCAAGCCGGTGCCGGACAATGGGCATTGGTGAAAAGAACTGATTGCGAAGCGAGGCGCTGGAAGTTGGGCGTGAGCGATTGCGGGTGCCCGCCGAGAGGGCCGATCCAGTCGTTCAGGTCATCGACCGAGATGAAAAGGATATTGGGCGGGGTGGACTCCTCTTTAGCGGGTAAAACAAGGCAGGTCTGGAGGAGGAGAAGGAGAGAGAGGAGCGCTTTCATTTCTTGAGGTGGAGGTCGCCGAAGTTGAGATATTGTTCCCAATCGTAATCGGTGAGGTCATGCTTGCCGGTTCTTAAGTGGTAGCCGACATGACCGGTTTGAATGGGTTGGTCAGGCGCGGGCATGGTCATGGTGTTGAGTCCCTTGAGACCGAAGAGTCGATAAACCGGCTCGGCATGTGCGGCGGCGAGGAATTCTCCTTCGGGATCGGCCCAGGCATCCTTGGATGCGCTTGCGACATAGACCGGGCGTGGAGCCATGAGGGCGATGAGTTGATGTTGGTCGACGGGAAGCGTTTCTTCGCGATTATTGAATTTCTTATAGTTCCCACAGAACCAGTGAGGGAAAGAGGTGTTGATGCGTCCGACCAACTCGCCCTTTTTGCGGCGGGCGAGGGCGGCGCCGGTGCAGCCTGAGTTGTTGGAAATGGTGAGGGCGAAACGTTGATCGTTGGCTCCGGCCCAAAGGGAGGTTTTACCACCACGGGAGTGGCCTAGGACGCCAATCTTGCTGGCGTCGATGGAGGGATCGGTTTCGAAGTAGTCGAGTGCGCGGGAAGCACCCCAAGCCCAAGCCGCGATGGTGGCCCAAGCGTCGCCCGGACGTTCTTTGGGGTATTGATCGAAGACTTTGTGAGCTCCGTTGTTGAAGTTGAGGTTCTTATCGATACTGAGTTCAGCGTTCAAGAAAGCGGAGGCCATGTAGCCTCTTGCGACGATGGTCTCAGCGGGCCAAAAGTCATCTTTTTCCTTGCGGGTGGGGTCGATGTTCTCGATGCCGCGATTACAAATGAGAAGGTAACCCGGGACAGGTTTGGTGGCCTTGTTCGGAGTGAAAGTGATGAGCTTGAATTGGCTGGCTCCGCCGGGGCCGGAGTATGAAATCTCGATGATCTTCAAGGTGGCGGCCCCACCCATGGCGGTGGGGTCTTCCTCGATGACTTTGAAAGCGAGGGTGTCAGGTTTGCCGATAGGTGCGCGGCCGAAGATGTGCTTTCGGAAGAGCTCGAGGGTCTGTGGCCGTCCGGTCTTGACCCATTCTTCTTTGGTCTGCGAAGGAGGGGTGCCGAGGACATTGGGAAGTTCGATGGCGGAGAGATGGGACATGGAGAAGGCAGTGAGGAGAGCAAGTTTTACCAGCATGGAGTGTGAGGAGTTGAGATGATGGGCTTTGACGTGAATAGGTTGACGAATGAAGCCTTTCCTTCTTCTAGCAAAGTTGTTGCTTAAGAATCAAGCTACCAAAGATCGCGAGACACATTCTACCGCCCGATGAGATCGAAATGACCTTTGAGAACGAGGTCGAGTCTGCCGGTGCGGAAGGATCGTTTACGGTCAACAACCAGCGGAGTGGGCACTTCTTGATAACGTCGGGCCGTTTCGGTGGGTTCTGGAATTTGATCCCACTCCGGAACTTTTTCGTTGGGCTTCATCGGTGTGATCGAAACGGAGCACTGGTAACGGTCGCCTTTTTTTCCCTCCGACCAGAAATGGAGCCCGTGTTCCGGAAGGAGAAGAGTGAGGGCGCCAAATCCGTTGATGCGGGCAGCCCAAAAATGCGGGCTTCGAAGCGGTTCAAGATTCATCCCGCGCGTTGTCGCCCAGGCTTGATACATCTCGCGAAGTTGCCCGGCGAAGTCGTCTCCTTCCGAATCGGCATGAATGATGATGAGGGCATCGTTCGCTTCTCCGGCGGTGATTTCGGGGTAGGCGTTTTCTAGGAGGAAGAGCCGCTCGGCTTGTTTCGAAACGAGGAGACGGAGTTTCTCAATTGAAGTCGGTCGGCTGGCGGGATTGTTCAAGAGGCGATCGAGCAAGTTGCCCGTGGCCTTGAGCGCCGCCTCGACACGATCGATGTATTCGACGAGGGCGAGCTGGTCCCAGCGTTCTTCGCTTTGCCAAAACCCCTCGTCTTGCATGGCGTCGAGACAGGTTTGTTTCGATTCGAGGTAGGCGTCGAGGTTGAGGAGTTCCTCGAGGTCCTGATGCCGCTGGGCAAGGTTGCGGAGTTCGTCTTCTGAACCCGAGGGGGTAAGAATGAGGTGACGGTTTGAATACTCGGAGACTTCCTCCTCCGGAGTGGCTGCCAGGTCCTCGGCTGATTCCAGGGAGCTGTCCCAATGAAGTCGGCCGTCCCGGGCAAAGATGAAGAGAAGTTGTTCGTCGTCGGGGAGAACTCCGTTGACAATGTCCTTGGAGAGCGGGCCGAGGAGGAATTGGTCCATCGCTCTCATCAGCGGGCGCGCGCCCATGGTGGGTGAGAAGCCTTGGTCGAGGAGGAGTTCGGTGGCGCTTTCATCCCACTCGATGATCCAGGGGCGATTTCTTAAGCCTCGTCTGGAAAGGGTTTTCTGAAGCTGATGGCGGAGAATCTCCCGCATCGTTTCCCGGTTGAGAGGGCGGAAGGTGACGATGCGATCGATGCGATTGACGAACTCCTTGCGGAAGGTTTGTTCGATCGCTTTGTGAATTTCGCGGGGTTGGTAGGCAGGGTGTTTGCTCTGGGTGAAGCCCATTGAAGCAGCGTGGGCATCCTGGGCACCGAGGTTGGAGGTTAGGATGATGATGGCATTCCGTAAGTCGGAAGTGTTGCCGCGAGCGTCGGTGAGACGGCCGTCATCGAAGACCTGCAGGAAGAGATCCCAGACATTGCGGTCCGCTTTTTCGAACTCATCGAGCAGGATGAGTGAGAAGGGTTGTTCTCGGATTTGAGTGGCGAGAGAGTTACCTTCATCGGGGCCGCCGATGAGTCGGGAAAGGGATCCAGGGTTTTGAAACTCCGACATGTCAAAGCGGATCATTCTTTGTTCCGAACCGAATAGGAAGGAAGCAAGAGTTTTGGCGATTTCGGTTTTTCCGGTTCCGGTGGGTCCGGCAAAAAGGAAAACGCCGAGGGGGCGGGATGGGTCGGTGAGGCCGGCCTTGATCATGGCGATCCGTTCGACGAGCGCAGTGACAGCTTCGGGTTGTCCGAGGACCCGCTGGTCGAACTTGCTTTGAAGAACTTCGAGATCGAGGGAGAGTTCATCGTCGATGACCTCCATGGGCATGCCGGTCTTGGCTGCGAGGGCACGGAGAAGGGCGGGGCGATCAAGAGAGACCGAGAGACCGGAGGTGCCATCACATTCCCGCTGGAAGCTGTCCTTGAGGAGGTCGAGAAGTAGCCCGGGCATGGCGTGGCCAAGCGAATATTGTTGGGCGAGTTTGAGGCCTTCGGCAAGAGTTTCGGAGGTGCTGCCGGGTTTCTTTCCCAAGTGACCGGGATGCTGGTTGATCCAATCACGGGCAAGTTCGAGAGTTTGTGATTCGTTCAGCGGATTGATTTGGAGAATGTCAATCGAGGTATCGATGCGGGGTGATGACGTTTTGAGTTTGCTGAGGGTGCTCGTGGGTGATTCTCCGATGACAAGGATATTGCCCTCGGCGAGATCCGGGAGGATCATGTCGAGGATGCTGGTGGAGCTGTATTGATGGCGGCCGGTGAGTTCGAGTTCGTGGAAGGAATCGGCAATCCACACGACTTTCCGTTGGCGTAGGATCTTTAGGAACTGCTCCATCCGTTGTTCGAGTTGTCCGATGTAGGATTGACCCGATTGCAGGTTGTTGGAGGTGGCGGTGATGACGAGGTATCCGGCTTTCTGAAGATCGCGGGCGACGAGTCGGGTCAGGGCGGTTTTGCCGACACGGCTTGCTCCGGTGAGGAGGACGGAGCGTGCTTGCTCCGGGCGGGTGAGTCGGTCCAGGATGAGCTGTCTATTCTCGTCGAAGAAGGGCGAGGTCAGGATGGGTGAGCCATCTTCGAGGCGGTCGGTGATGGGCTCGAGGATGGTGGCGAATTCGCGAAGGAAGACCTTGGGGTTTGCGGGTTCGCCAATGCCATTTTCGTCGAGTTCCTCGAGAAGGACCTTGGCCTGTTCCGCGGGAAGGCGTTTGACGATGGTTTTGACGTCATCGAGATCCCAGCTTGCGATGTCGCGGTTGTGTTCGCCAAAGGTGAGATCTTCGCCGGCCTCGAGACGTTCGGCGACGAATTTACGGAGGGCCTGGTCGATTTGGAAGTCATCCCACGGACTGTAGACCGCGGCGAAGGTTGGTCCGATGGAGGGACCATTGTAGAGAATTGGAATGCAATGAAGCGCGACGATGGTCCGGTGCGTGGACGGCGTGGTAATGTGGGTGAAGAGGGCTGCGTTGAGAGATTCCTGGTCAAGGTCATCCCGATCACAAGCGAGAAGGAGGGCCGGAATCGCGGTGAAATCTTCGCTGCTTTTGAGATGAACTACGAGGTCTTCGGCTGGGATGTTTTGGGTTCTGAGTTCCTCAATCGCCCGGAGGAGTTTGGGGTGTTCAAGGATGCCTCGAGTGGTGGCTATTTTGCCAAGGTCGCTGGCGAGTTTGGTCGACCAAGCGTGAATGTCTTTTTGCTTCCGGGGTTTCGATTTCCTTTCCGTTTCAGTTTTGATTTTTTTTGCTTCGGGGGCGGAAGGGGGCTCGGCTGGAGATTCGCTTTCGCCTGGCGTTTGCTTAGGCTTGGCCACGTTGGTGCCGAACCAGTAGGCGGCAGCAATGGCGAGGGCGAACAGGATCAGAATGGGGAGGTGGTCCATAAAACGAAAAGTAGAATGGGATGATGAATGGAAAGAACAAGGGGGACTTTGTGAAGGAAGAGAGTTTTGCCAACGGTCAGCTTCAATGATCCGTCCAAGTGAAAATTAAACCGTCTATGACTTGCGGAAGTCGAAGGGGAGGCGTTGCCGGACAGGCGCAAGAGGCTGGGATGTGTTGAGAGATGGGGCCGTGGATGCTGGAGGAGTGACAGCCCGCACGCTCTGATAATCCGACCGACCAACGGGAGGCAAGATCCATGATCAAACAACTTTGAAACACCCCAGATCTGCTCCACTTCATACTTCCTCAACCCGCCGTGAAATTATTAAAGGCGCGAGGATTGAGGAGAGGGCGTAGGATACTTGGCATCGAAATTGGAAATTACGATTTTCGTGTGGCAAACTACTCGACCGAGTGGGGATAAGCTTTTTTCTTATGAATTGCGATATTGCCAAACCAGCCACGTTCCCATAAATTTCTCAAAACCAATAAATCCAAATAATCGATCGGTTTGGATTTCAGCATTAGAAAATTGTCTACCTCGCCTCCTAGTTTTATCTTTTTTTTGAAGATTGCCGGATCGACCCCAAAATCTCCATTGATAACTCCTATCCTGAAGGGCTCGCTATGCTCGCAAAGATAAAAACCAGTTTCAAAATCGCCTAACGGACGAATTGCAATAGTGTTATTTTTTAAGAGAAGAGAGCAGTCAAAATGTGCTGCTATAATTGACAGAGACTCGCCAAAGGAGGAGTTTTGAAGCGTGAATGTCTGTTTCCCTTTAACCGACTCCGGAACCTGAATATCAAGCGGAATCTTATTGCCGGGGAATAAGTCAGCCTCGAAATGGGTCAAGGTTTTCTCAACGGACTCTGACAGCGACTGGCTGACTAGAACCAACTTTGATGATGCCCTCATCTTGAGGACAGGCTGTATTGATTCCCCCGTTGCATGAAGAGGGGGGCGTTTCAAACAGCTAAAGAATCCAAAATCGATTATTCATAACAATACGTTATTGTAGACGGGGTCTTCGGATGAGAGAAGCTTGAAAATGTATGGTAGTAGTATGCTTGCCATCGGGCATCGAATTTTCGAAATCGCGGGCGGCTTTGGGCCGCCAAAAAGGGAAGCGATTTCCCCCGGTGTCAAAAGCTATTTCCGGTGCATTCCATGGGACCAGTGTCGCTTGTCGTGACGAAGAACCAGGACTCTGATTCCGAAGGAAGTCTCACGGTAGAGGAAGTGATATGGAAACCCATTTAAGGGTGCTCTGCGCACGCTGTGACCCTCTTCAATGGGATGGTAACGCCGGGGATCCGCGAGGGCTTTCAGGGTGATTTCCATGAAGCGATCGTAGAACCGGTCAGCCAATTCATCCCCCGCCTCTTCGATGTAGTATCGCCTGATGCCGGTCACGTCCTTCTGCACCAAGCGATGAAAAATGACTTCTCCGGCCATGATCTATCGCCCGAAGGCTTTGCGGAACTCATCCATGGTCATTCCGGCCGAGGGATCGTGGTCAAGTTCGGCATCACGCCGCAGGGCCTCGGCAAGCCCTTCATCATCGTCATGAAGCATCGAGGGCAAGGAGCCCAGAAGCCGGGAGGCGAGTTTGGCCCGCTCGTTCTCCGGTAAGAGCAAGGCGGTTCGTTCGACTTCGGCGGGTGTTTGCATGGCGGGAAGTTAGCATTCGGGAGAGTCCTTTTCAATCTCGATCATGGCGGCGGGGCGGGGGTTGCTGGTGAACCTCTTTCAAGTGCGTGATGGCAACGGCGGTGTAGATGCTGGTGTGGCTGTCTCTTATACACATCTGACGCTG
>CAJXVQ010000360.1 GCA_913060685.1 uncultured Verrucomicrobiales bacterium | reverse complement strand
TCTACACAGAGTAGATCGTCGGCAGCGTCAGATGTGTATAAGAGACAGGTACCAAGTATCTCTCCAAAAAACTGAATCACCGTGAAAGTCATTACGCTTATTACTTCGAGTATTACATGGCTCAGGCCCTCTTCCATTCCGATGAAGAAGTTTGGCAGCAGTGGAACGCTAAAAACACCCGATACCTCGGAGCTCTTCAGGGCCCCAATGGTTCCTTCCCGGGCAGTCGTGGTGAATCCTTTAACACCGCAGGCGCCCTTCTTTCTCTTGCCTTGAATTATCGCTTTCTTCCGATTTACGAAAAATGAAATCTTTCCTCTATCCAGTCTTACTTGCTGCTCTTCCCTCCCTCGCCAGTTCCGAGATCATCTTCAGACAAGACGGCCTGATAGTGGACAGCTCTCTTGCCCGGGGAAGCACGGAGACCAAACAGCTTTCAGTCCCAAAACCTGATCCCGCCGGAAATGATCTCATTCTTTTTGAAAACGGTGATCTCATGCACGGGAACTTTGCGGGAATCAATGATGGCCTGATCTGGGAGCGCAATGACATCGAGCGCCCCATCAGATTTGGGATCCCAAGCGTCCGACAGGTTGTTTTCAAGGGTGCTTCAGGAGTTGTCCTGAAAAAGGAGACCTCATTTGTAACTCTCGTAAATGGAGACAGCATTCCCGGTGAAATTGTCTCACTCGACGACAAGTTTCTCACCATCAAGAGTTCAATCGTGGGCGACGCCAGGATCCCGCGCGCTCACATCAAATCTCTCTCTCCGAATCCATTCGACGGCGAACTCTACTACAGCGGCCCCTACACCAGCGATGGATGGATGATTCTCGACAATCGCAAGATCGAAGAGCCAATCAAAGAAGAAGCGGCAGAAGCGGAGAAAAAAGCGGAGAACGCTGCAGAAGCCCCAAAAGCGGAAAAAGCCAAGAAGAAGGAAGCGGTCAAAGAGGAGGAAAAGTCCTCAGCGTGGATTCATTCCGGAGCAGCCTTCTACAGCATCGATCGTAGCCCCCTCGTCCTTCCCGACACGGATATGCCGGACATTGGCAGAATCAAGTTCAAGGCCGAATGGAAGGGCCGTCTCAGTCTGACCATTGCCCTTCATTCCGATTTCACCCGGGTCCTGCCCGCTCTCAAAGAAGAAAAGAAAGAAGAGGAGGAGGCCGAGGAACCCGAAGCCGACGGGAAAGAAGAAAAAGCACCCGAGGAGAAACCCAAAGAAGAAAAAGAAGAAGATCTCGAAGATCCTCCGGCTCCCGCCCCTCTCCGGAAGGAAAAGCTGGTCGACCTGCGCCAGGGAAACGGATTCCAGAGCATCCCCTGGATTGATTCTTCAAAACGGACCCACGCCGACATGTTCGGAACCGGTTACACCATGACTCTCTCAAGCAGCTCAAGCTACCTAAGCTACCCCTCCCTCTCCCGGAACTACTTCAACAAGAGTGGAGTCGCCCAAACCCAGCGGATGAGCACTGTCCGCAGTAACAACTCTCTCTCGACAGGCGGAGAAGCTGAGATTGAAATTCGCTATAACCGCAAAGAATCTCTCCTGGTTCTTTTCATCAACGGTAGTTACGCTGCACAGTGGAATGACTTGGCGGGATTCCCTGGAGATGGCACCGGATTCGGCTTCGTCAATAACGACTCCAAAGCCCCAATGAGGGTTTCCGAAGTGATGATCACCTCTTGGAACGGAATGACTGATAGCGCCAAGAGCATGTCTCATCCTGATCGCGATCTTGTTCTTCTCGCCAATGGCACAGATCGGCTTTCGGGACAGATCTCCCACATCATGGACGGAATTGCCCACTTAAAATCGGACTACGTCGATGCGGAGATCCCTATCACCGACCTTTCGAAAGTCATCCTCAGGAAATCGACGACCACTGATTTGGAAGCCGATGATCTTTCGGACGACTTAAACTGGAAAAGTGATCCCGTGACCGTGATTTACAAACCCTTCGGCAAGATCAGAATCAACCCAACCTCGGCCACAAGCGAGCGGTTGATCGGAACTTCTCCCTTCCTCGGCGAAATCACAGTGGATCTCTCCGCTGCCGCCTTGCTCAGATTCACCGAAGGATCTCCTGATCTCTCGGATTGGTTTGACGACTTTTAATCTCAATTCTCTGACACCATGCGCCATCCCCTTATCACGACCTTTACCCTTGCCTCTTGTTTTTTGGCGAAGGCTGACGACAAAATCAACCTGAAGAATGGTGATCATTTTGTCGGAAAAGTCATCGCCCTGAAAGACGGACTCATCGAGTTGCAGACTCCTCACAGTGATGTCCCTCTCAAAATCCTAAACGACGACCTCGTTCAATTGCACTTTGCCAAAGCTCCGTCTTCAGGGCAGGAAAGCGCGGACCTTCCAAAAAATTCACAGGAAATCATGCTCCGCAATGGAGATGTCTTCCCGGGCGAAGTTGTCGGCATGAATGAGACCCACATCTCCTTCCAAACTTGGTTTACCGGGCAACTTGAGATCTCCCGTGATCAGATCGATTCAGTCTTCTTTGGCGTTACCCCGCAACGCAATCTCTATCGAGGCCCCAGAGGTATTGACAGCTGGACACAGGGCAAAACCAACCAATGGAAATTCGCTGATGGCTTACTCACCTCACAGGGCAAGGGAATCATCGGACGTGACCTAAAACTCACTGAGAACTTTATCTTCAGCGCCAACATTGCCTGGCAAAGCAGCCCAAACATGCGCATTCACCTCTGTAGCAAAGAAGAGAAAATCGGCGATAAGGAGAACGGCAGTGCCTTTTTGATCACCGTCAACTCGACCGGGGTTCAGGTCCAGAGGATCATGCCGCCAGATTCGAAAGGACCAAAATATAAGACGCTTGTCACCCACACCGTCAACCTCCGGGAAAGCGATTCAAAATCAGTGCACCTCGAACTCAGGGTCGATCGTAGCAAAAGGATACTTCAACTCTACCTTGATGGAAACAAGCTTGAGAAGGGAATCGACACCTCGACCCCACCGGAAGGAAGTTGTCTCATCTTCGAAAGCCTCAGCTCTGGAACTCGCGACACCATCATTAGCAACCTCACGATTGATGAGTGGGACACCACCACCCAGCGCCTGCGCCTGGAGCCTCGTGCCGAAGATGACCTTGATACGCTTTCGGTAGACGATGGTGATCGCTTCAGCGGACAGATCGTTTCATACGATCCCAACGACCCCATCAAACCATTCATCGTCAAAACCGCCCTTAGCCCTGATCCGATTGCCATTCCGCTCGAGAATTGCGCGGTCATGTATTTTTCCAAAAGCCCGGACAATATTCCCTCAAAAGGGCAGTACCATCTCGATCTCCGAACCGGCGGCGGACTCACGCTCTCAGGGATCCAACTGGGATCTGACAAACTCACCGCCACCCATCCTTGGCTTGGCAACCTTGAAATCGATCGCCGCGCCATGCAGTCGATCAGCAAAGGAAAATAAGCATCTGGCCCAAACTCCCGAATCATCGTGAAAACAACCTCACTTCTTTCCATCCTCCTGCTCCTTAGCGGAATCACCGCCTCGGCTGAACCTGAAGCAGTCGCCAAACCTGTCGCCGAGGCAGGATCGGAGACACCTTCCGCTGAGACAAAAGAGGAAGCTCCGGCAAAAGTTGCCGAGCCCAAACCGTCAATCCTCACATTTGCCGACAAAAGCCGCATCACCGGATTTCCAAAATCCATTGATGCCGCGAAAAAGCAAGTCACCCTCGATTCCCCTTCTCTCTCAGGAGACACACAACTCAAGACGAACAAGCTTCTTGAAATGACGCTCAATGGGAAGCCCGAGGATTTTGAATCAGATCATTACGCCCTCGCGACCATTGAGAAGCATTTTAAAGATCCTCACATGGACACCATCCGCGGGCGCTTGGTCAACCTCGACGACAAGACCATCACCCTGGACACCTGGTATGCGGGGCGGCTCGTCCTAAAACGTTCCATGGTGCGCTCCCTCGATATTTTCAATAAGTCCCCGTCTTTCTATAGCGGTCCCGATGGTCCGGAAGGATGGGTCTCTGCAGGTGGCGACATCAACAAGAACTGGACGTTTAAGAACCGCTCGATGATCTCAAAAACGAAGAGTGGCATCGCTCGTCAGGTCGGTATTCCCGACAAAGCTAAAATCAGCTTTACTGCAAATTGGCGGGGGAACCCTTATTTCCGCATTCTCTTCTTCTCCGAGGATGGCAAGGACGACTACCCGTCAATCGGCTACTCCCTGAACATCCAGCGGACCTACCTTAGCCTCTACCGTAACTCAGCGAAGGCCCGTAACAATGACATCATCAGCGAATCCATTCGGAACCTCATGAATGCGGAAACCGCCGAATTTACGATCTACCTGGACCGCAGTAAGGATGGTATCAATGCGATCTACATCGATGATAAGGAAATTGGAACATGGACCGGAGTCGATGATACGACCTTTAAAGGCAAGTGGATCCACTTCGTACCTCAAAACGAAAACCCTACCAAATTCAGTAATATTACCATCGCGCAGTGGGACGGTAATCTTCCGATTGAAACGACGGCAAAAGAGGACGACACGGAGAAGGGCCCACAGCCTGAGGAACTTGAAGGACAGGAAATCCGCTTGGCCAATGGCGACGTCGTAATTGGTTCGGTGAACACCATCGACAAGGGCATGGCCGTTCTTTCGACCTCGTTCGGCGACGTCGGCATCCCCATCAATCGCATGAGAAGCGTTGCTCTTTCAGACAATGTCGATGAACCTAAAATGGAAACAGGCGATGTCCGGGCTTGGTTCCATGAGGGAGGCTACGTCACCTTGAAATTGAAATCGCTCAATGAGAAAACAGTGAAAGGCTACTCACAGGTTTGGGGCGATGCCGAGTTTGACCTCAATGCCTTCTCGCGAATCGAGTTTAACATTTGGATACCGGAACTTGAGGCATCCCGATACGATTCCTCTTCGGATTGGTAAGCTCCTAAGCCTTCTTTTCCCGCTTTGCCGGCTTGGCGAGGATCTCGAGATAAACCTCAGTCCATTCTGCGGCGAGAGCGGCATCGAGGGCTTTTGAAATTTCCTTTTCATGGCAAGGGCTCGCTTCATCGGGCGACTTCCCGGTGCGGCAATCGAAGCCCCAATAGTCAAAGTCGTCCGGGAGGGACTTCTTGCGTTCACGTTTGAGGTACTTTCGCACCTCCCCTTTGATCTGCTCCACAACCCGTGCCGGTTTGTGGCGATCTGAAACAAGCGGAATGACCTTCTTCACAAGAGCCCTTGTGCTGGCTCGGGACTGATTTGTCTAGCATTCACCTTGAAGAATATTCTCCCCTTCTTGCATCGCCACCTGCTCCACCTAGACTTTGGGCATGCGCATCGCCGTCCTCCTCACCATGACCATCGCCCCACTCTGTGGCAAAGAATCACCGTTCTCTTATCCGGATTCCAGGCCAGGCGATATCGTCGAAGTCCTTCACGGGGTCAAAGTTCCGGATCCCTACCGCTGGCTCGAAGACCTGAACTCGAAGGAGACGGCCCAATGGGTCAAAGCTCAAAACGATCTCACCGAGACCTACCTCAACAAAATCCCGGGACGAGACGCTCTCGATCAGCATCTCACCAAGCTCTGGAACGTGGAGCGCTACGGTGTTCCCTTCTATGAAGGTGGCCGATATTTCTTCACGAAAAACGACGGACTTCAAAACCAATCTGTTCTCTACTCCACTCCTACGCTCGAGAAAGAACCCACCATCTTGCTCGATCCAAACAAACTTTCCGAGGACGGCACGGTCGCACTGAGTTCCTACGAAGTCTCGCCCGATGGTATACACCTCGTCTACTCCACCTCGGCATCCGGCTCCGATTGGATCGAGTGGCACGTTCGCGAAATCACGACCGGCAAAGATCTCTCCGATCACCTCCGCTGGTCAAAGTTCTCAGGCGCCTCATGGTCAAAGGACAGCAAGGGCTTCTACTACGGTCGCTTCCCCACGCCCAAGGATGGCGAGGCCATGATGGCCCAAAACATCCACAAGAAGATCTACTATCACGAGATTGGCACCTCCCAGGAAAAGGATCGCCTGATTTACGAACGTCCGGAACACCCAAAGCAAGGCCTCTATGCTTGGGTCACTGATGATGGCAAATATCTCCTCATCCAAATCAGCCAAGGTACCGACACAAAAAACGGCCTCTTTTATAAAGATCTGTCCCAACCTGGGTCCAAGGTTGTGGAACTTCTCCCCAGGTTCGACGCGTCCTACGATTTCATCACAAATCTCGGCTCCACATTTTTGATTCAAACCGACCTCGATGCCCCGAAACAAAAGGTCATCTCAATCGATCTCAAGAACCCGAAACCGGCAAACTGGAAAACCCTTGTTCCGGAAAACGCTGATACTCTCCGCTCCGTCTCCCATGTCGGTGGCGCTCTCATCGCGAATTATCTCAAGGATGCCCGCACAGCGATTCGGCGTTTCAAAATTGATGGCGCACCGCTTCCGCCCGTCAAACTTCCCGGCCTCGGCACCGCCTCCGGCTTCAGCGGGAAGTCAGATCAAAACGAGACCTTTTATTACTTCACCTCCTTCACAAGCCCCGGAGCGACTTACCGATACGATGTTGCCAAGAATACTTCGACTCTCTTCAAGGCACCTAAAACCCGGTTTAACCCGGAGGATTATGAGTCCAACCAAGTCTTCGCGACCTCAAAGGATGGCACCCGCATTCCCATGTTTATCGTCCATAAAAAAGGACTGAAGCTGAATGAAAATAATCCCACCCTCCTCTACGCCTACGGTGGTTTCAACATCTCTCTCCGCCCGTCTTACTCCCCTGCCACCATCGCCTGGCTCGACATGGGAGGCGTTTACGTCATGGCCAATCTCCGTGGCGGCGGCGAATACGGCGAGGAATGGCATCAGGCTGGCATGAAACTCAAAAAACAAAATGTCTTCGATGATTTCATCGCCTGCGCCGAACATCTCATCGCAAAAAAATACACCTCCGCAAAGAAGCTCGCGATTGCCGGAGGCTCGAACGGAGGACTCCTTGTCGGAGCTGTCTCTTATACACATCTGACGCTGCCGACGATCTACTCTGTGTAGAT
>CAJXVQ010000359.1 GCA_913060685.1 uncultured Verrucomicrobiales bacterium | reverse complement strand
GAAAAACCCAGCTCTTACCTTGCGCCATTTCACTCGAAAAAAGAACGTTCGCCCCTCCGTCGTTCGAGTCGTGAAGAATGCCACTCCCTCTGGCCTCCTCACGGCGAGCCCCGGCCTTCGCGTAGTCAAAACAAAGGTAAAGATCGAGATCTGAATCGCCATCGAAATCAATCGCCGTCAGAGATTCGACATCTTCGTCGGCTGACTTCAAAACCGCCCTTCGGACAAACTTTGCTCCCCCGGTATTTTCCAAAATCAGCACTCCGGAATTTGTCGCCAGAGCCAGATCGCCGTCCCCGTCATTGTCCAGATCGAGAATTAAGGCCGCCGAAGTAAAATCAAGCCAGTCCGCTCCCGACTGCGCCGAAACATCCAAAGCCGTGCCATCCGGTTGATGGAGGAAAAGCCGGTTGGGCAATCCCGAAGGCTGCGGGACATAAAGATCATCAATCCCATCTCCATTCACGTCACCCACTGTCACCCCGGATCGCTGCCCGAGAAAGGAGCCATGGAACATCTCAATTCGTTGCAGCCAGTGGTCAAGACCGTAGCTTAGTTGATCAGCCCAGGAAGGATTGCCTCCCAAAATCGCTTCCTCATTATTGACAAACCACGGTTGATCACCGGCCGTCCAAACAACCTCCTCAAAATCTTCAACCCGGATCAACTTAAGAACCGGCGTATCTCCTTCGTTTACCTCCCATTGACAATGCCATTCGGCACGTTGTTGCACACGCCCGCCTCCCTTCGCCTGACCCGATGATTCGAAACGAACCTTCGAGGTCATCAATTCGCCGCCTTCCTCGACCCGGAAGATCTTAAACAACTCAATCTCCGGCTGACCGTCGGCGTAGATGGAAAACAAGTCCTCAACCGCCGCTTCAAAATCATCTCTCCCCGCAGGTGAAACTTCGCCCGAAAATCCCCGTGATACCATCAGCTGATCGTCTTGATATGCCACCGTCATAGCGGTCGGCCTCAATGGAGCCATTTGAAATCCGCCGGAAATTTCTCCACCAGATTTCCCATGAACCAAAGCCTTCAGAGCAAACTTCGCTTCATCCGCAAATTGCTCGCCGGCCCACTCTTCCCCCGGAGCAGTTTCGATGACCGGCTGAGCCACCACTTGAAGCAATACTTCATCCCCCGACCGGGAGAAATCTCCAGAGTTCATCTCATTTTCACTCCCCGCCTCTTCCCCCTTCTCCCCACAGCCGCTGCCCAGGAAAAGCAACGGACCTAAAAATCCCAGCCAAGCTTCTTTCTTCACACTCATGAGATACAAAAAAAGAGGCAGCCTTAGCCACCCCTGATTTCAATTTCGTTTCGTGAGGTGAAACCCTACCTGCGTCGACGCAAGAGCGGGATCAAACCAAGTCCAAGCAAAGCAAAAGCTGAGGACTCCGGGACCGCACTTCGAATGGCCACGGCATCGGAAAAAATGAAGGAATCTTCGTCTCCGGCACCAGTGACACTATCATCAACCGTCAACGTAAAGTCTCCGTCAGTCACCGAAACCTGGCCAACCAAGGCGAAATTAACGTCCCGGGCTCCATCGTTTAGAACAACTCCTGGGAATGCCGCAGCGCCAAGACGCTGATCAAGATCGGTATCGATCAAACCGTCGCTTCCGGTATAACGAGCCGTGCTCACGTTTCCCTGCCCCTCATTCTTCCACGAGGCATAGACGTCATAAATTCCATTATCCAATCCAGAAAACGTCCAACTGGCCTCGGTAGCAGCGCCACTATTGCCCCAGCTACGGGTCCCTCCCCACGAATTTGGTTGAGCCGAATCATCTCCACCCATAGCTCCAGAATAGCTGGAATCCGAAGCACCTACGACAAGGTTATCCGAGACCAAAAAATCACCACCCGGGCCAGCTACGGTGATGACCGCGCCAGTCGCTGAAAGTGGCAACCCGACGGCTGCGAGAAAAAGAAAATGTTTAGTTTTCATGATGTGAATTTACTGATCCGACTCTTGGCGACAAGGAAAAAACAAATCACGCCAAACCTACTTCACCGTCATCACTCCTTTCATAATCGTCCAGTGACCGGGAAAAGTACAAACGTAGGGATAATCTCCGGGCTTCTTGGGAGCGATAAACCGAAGAGTCTCGGTCGTTCCAACTTTCAGAAGTTTTGTGGCATGAAGAACCCGTTTATCATCAGGGATGTATTGCTTCTTGGCTCCCTCGGGCGACTTCGCCATCTCATTTGCGGCCATCCCGATTTCCTCAACGGAGGTCCCCTTCTCCAGAATAAGAAGATTATGTTCGGTGGCATCAGGATTGTTAAAAACGAGCTTCACCGGCTTTCCTGCCTTTACCGAGAACTTGTCTTTGGTGAAAAGAAGACGCTCGGGAATGGTGCCCATCTCGACAGTTTGGAGACCTTTTTGACGGTCGAACTTCTTCTCTTCCTTCGTGAGTTTTTGCGCGATTGGACCGCTTTGCTTTCCGAGCTTGGCAAGCTTGGCCGCGGTGACTTCAGACCAATGGGGCTTCAAAGCCGACGAGTTAAAGGAGGTCTTGATCGCGTAGGCGAGATGGGATCCGGCAGGTTGATCCAGGACAGGAGCGATCGCTTCCACGAGCTGACTCCCCCCGTCGCGATAGGACGCGCAAATAACCGCTTCCCGACGGACATGTTGGGAGGAATGCTTTGCTCCAAAATTGAGAAGCTCCGCAAGCCTTGCAGTCGGAACATCGGCACTCCGAAGAGCCCCATAGGCAGAGGCCGCAACGAGATCATCTTCGCATTTGATCAACTTCTCAATGAGGTCCGGATTCGCGATTCCGAGTGCTTGATGAAGCCAGAGAGCCTCCAGCAAGTGGAGGGGATTTTCCTGCTTGGCGGTCCAGGCTGGCAGGGCCTTCATAATTTCATCTTTGGGAGGCATCACGCTATCAGAGATGAATGATGGAATTCCTGCCCTCGCCCGCAGCTCAAGTTTGGCACGATAGCGGGTGCGGTAATGCGGCGACTTGAGATACTCAAAGAGTTCATCGATTGATGCTCCCGCAATCTTCGGAGCCTTGGCGAGCTTCGATCCCTTCGGAACAATTCGCCAAATCCTTCCTGCCTTTCGGTCACGACGAGGGTCACGAAGGGAATACTGGGCGTGCCCCTTGACCGGATTATACCAATCGCAAACATAGCAGGCACCCTCCGGCCCAAAGTTCAAATCAACCGGGATGAAGGAAAGGTTCGTCGAGAAAATGAGGTCAAATTGATACTCCTCCGCAAAGTGATCCTCCTTCTCGACCCACTTGTGAAACTCGATTCGGTTCGTCGGTTTGTAGCGCGCCTTGATAAAGCCACCCTGCATCTCCTTGGGCCAGAAATCGTGCGAGACAAAATCCTGCCCACAGGTGCCCGAGTAAGCCTGGAAGTCCTTGCCGACCCGTGGATGTTGGGTGGGGTAATCGGGATTGGTGGCGTGAAAGGTCGAGGCAAAAACCGGATGGGAAGCAACATGGTTCCCCCATCGGTCAAAGACCACACCCCACGGATTCGTGTTGGGATAGGCTCCGAAAGCAACGAGCTTGCGGGTGGCTGGCTTGTAGAGAAACCATGATGAGTTCTTTGCACGGACCGGACCGTAGGCCGTCTCGATCTGACTGTTGTGAAAGATCGATTCGCGGAAAAGAAGATCACCACCCGGCGTCCAGGTGAAATCATGTAGGGAGTGGTGGGAGTCTTCACACCCGAAACCGGTCAGAACAATCTCACGATGATCCATTTTCCCGTCGCCATCACGATCGGTGAGATGAGTCAGATGGGGTTGCTCGGAGCAGTAGATGCCGCCATTACCATCGAGTACGAAGGAAAGCGGAATATGGAGATCATCAGCCCAAGTGGTGCACTTGTCCGCCTTCCCATCCTGATCAGTGTCCTCGAGAATGATGATCTTGTCGGAAGGTTTTTGCCCTGGATAAACATGCGGGTAGGTCACCGAGGTCGACACCCAAAGGCGCCCCTTCTTGTCCCAGCGCATCGCGATCGGGCAAGCCATCTCGGGGAAGTCCTCCTCGGAGGCAAAGCAATTGACCTCAAATCGCGGGTCAACCTTGAAGGCCTTCTGCTCCTCGGCAGGCGAAAGAAATTTATTGGCCCCGCGTGCTTGGACCACCTGATCAAGAACCGGGAGATTTGAATCATCAGGCTTCGTCAGCTTGCCCGTCGAAACCGTCGCGTGAATGGCCTTATCTCGATTCTCAACCATGAGGTCGAAGTTCCGCATCGCCGGGAGAAAATCGAGGTAGCCGTAGGATTTGTTACGACCGCCGGTGTAGTAAAAAGTATTGAGGGGGCGATAGCGGTAGAAGAACTGGGTCGCTTTATCGACAACGAGTTGCCGGAGGGGTTCATTCCCGTCCGCACCATTTTTCCCAAAGAGAGCCCGGGAGACGACTATGGAAAAGTTATGGTGTCCGGAAGATGTCAGCTGATGCCCGTCCATCGTCATCGCTTCGGAGTCGTTGATTCCTACGATGAACTTGTCGAACGCGTCAACAAAGCCAACTTTTTGAACTTCGGCCACTTCCTTCATGACCGAGGCATAGCTCTCAATTCTACGATTATTGGCTTCACCAGCCAGACCTTTGCTTCCGGTCGGAGAGATCAAAACGATCCTCGGCGCGGACTTTCCGTTGTAAGCTTGTGATTTGAGATGAATCAAAAACTTGTCCAAGCGTTTCTTAAACGCCGGTAGCCCCTCTTCCCCCGCAAACGACTCATTGTAACCATAAGCCGCAATAATCACATCCGCCTTGAAGTAAGTCAGATGCTGATCGAGATCACCAAAGTTATCAGGCCTCGGCATGAGATCGACTTCATCGGCGGGCCAAGCCAGATTTCTCACCGTCAATTCATGTTTCGGATGATGCTGATGGATGAGCGTCTCCAAATGCCCATACCTCCGCTCGGCATCCAAAAGAAGATTCCCGATGAAACAAATGCGATCCCCTTTCTCCAATTTCAGGGGCAGCGTCGTCTCCACTGGCTCCGCCTTGGCCGCTCGCGGCGAGGTCTTGAGATTTATGTAGTAGCTCGCCAGCTTGGGATCCTTGGGCGGAGCCTTTTTCTTAAGCGGGACGTTTTTGGCATCCTGGACCTTTGCTTGTTTGACCTGAATGGTCTGAACATCGGCCAGTCCAAGACATGGCACCAACAGGGTGAGGAGAAAGGCGGCTTTCATGAAGGTCATACTGATTGGTGACCCTCATATTTCAACAAACATGGAGCAAGCTCGAAGACGTAATTCCAGGCATGGCCGAGGACGCCCCCGGCACACCGGGAAAACATCGCGAAAATTCCGCCCTATTATTTACTCTGAAAAAAGTGATGGGACGTCATCCAATCCCAGGCTTCATTGCGTTGGGCGCTTGGTTTGAAAAGCCAGCGATCGGTATGGGGATGCATGGCCAGGGGGTTGGGGAAAGTCTGAAAGATGGTCTTGGTATCAAGGTCGAGGAAGGTGATATTCGCCGCAGGGGGAAGAAGTTTTTGAATATCCGTCGTTCCTCCGTTTTGACACACAAGGAGTGGTCGGCCATCAAGACGGGCAAGACGCCCGGCTGCCGCTTTCCGATAGTCGGCCAAAGGAGATCCCCACGAGGTGCCCCGCCATTCCCGGACTCCATCGAAGTGATCATGAGTGATAAACCCCGACCAAAGTTTCGCAATCTCATCATCATGTAGTCCGATATAGTTGACCGCGATTGCCCCACGCGAAAACCCGCAAAGAACCACCTTGTCGGGGGCTATCCCGTACTCCGCAATGATCTGCGGGACGATCGCTTTGGCATAGGCCACGGTTGCGGCTTCATCCCCCCACCAGTTGGGTTGATTGCTCTTTTTGTCCGGGCTAATGAAAGGCAGGTTCACCCAAACCGCCCGGCCAGCGGTGAGGCCATAGCCAAGCGCCGAGTCTTCGACCCTCCCGGTGGATCCCAGCGAGGGTGCGCGATTCCCGGAAAATTCGACAATCAGCGGGTAGTTCCTGCCTTTTGTTTTCCACTCGGAATCCCAATCCGAGGGAAGATAAAGGGTGTGGTGAACCTTGGTGTCCCGATAGCTTGGCGGAGTGATCGAAACGCGCTGGCCGGGCGTGGGCTTACCGGCCGTCACAGGCGGCAGCTCAAAGGTCTGATGCCGGAGAGCCTGGTCGGGGAAATCCGCGCGGTAGCGTCGAACGAGTTCATCGGAGTTATTTGCCATCAGGTAAATGGCACCACGAATTTTCTTCTCCTCACCTGGTTGCAGCCCTCCGATTCTAAAATCCGAATGAAGGCAACGAATCACGCCTTGAAACAATTCCTGATACGGTTCCCAGGCCGTGGCGAGAAGCCACTTCTTGTCTAACGAGAGACAACCGATGAGACCATTAGAAGGAAGGTCGGGAGAAAGTGGACGCGGATTCACATCGCTGCGAGGAACATGGCACGGGCACCAAACCTGGCCCGGAGTATAGCGGGCTTCGGTCGCCCACCGTGGCGTCGGGAGAAAACTTTGCTTCCCGTCGAGAAAAACGAAGGAGTTTTTCAAATAGGTGTATTTATCGTCATCGGATTGAGTCCCGGTAAATTCACCAACGCGAATGCACGGCTGCGCCCAGTGGGCACTCGACTCCCGCCCGGTGGGATTCCTGGCCACCAGCGAAAACCGCACCACGTCGTGGTGCGCGGTAATCTCATGATCCACAACCACCCCGTCCTTCAGCGTGCAACGAAGTTGAATCTTCTCCGGAGTCGCCGAAACAAGTTTCGTCTCATGCCCGATCACGGTCTCATTCCACTCACGGTCGGTGGAACCCGGCCGGCAATAGGCTTCCAAATACCAAATCTGAATCTTCGTCCCCGGCACCTCGGGCGCATCAATGGTAAGGATGTCATCCTCCCAGTGGAGTGACAACTTCGCGTGTAGAAATCCGGTCACGAGAAAAGGGAGAAAAAAGGCAAGACGCATCAGAAACAGACTAGCGGTCCTTTCAGCAAATGTCCGGCTTTAAAGTGAATGGCGCTCAGTGAAGGTGCTTTTTGGCCAAAGACCTGCTTCATAGCAGCCCCACGCAACGCGTGGGGTTTCAGTCTGTCGTAGGCCTGTCTCTTATACACATCTCCG
>CAJXVQ010000358.1 GCA_913060685.1 uncultured Verrucomicrobiales bacterium | reverse complement strand
CTACACAGAGTAGATCGTCGGCAGCGTCAGATGTGTATAAGAGACAGCCATTGGGGTGAGGGCGACCTTTTGTGAGAGCGTTGACGGGATGGGATTCGGACGCCAGACGTTTTCGGGTGGATCCGTTTTAAGGATACTCTTGGACATTTCGGAGCCTTTGGTGAGGTTGTAATGAGCCATGCCATCCTCCGTGATGTTAAAGGTCAGGGCATACTTGGTCTTACCAACGCGATAGTGGAAGGTCGGACTTCCCTTGGGGTCGGTGGGATAAGTGTAGCCGATGAATTGGGCATTGGCTGTCGTGAGTTGCTCAAGGAAGTCGGCATCTCCCCAAAGGTTTTTGGCGATGGTCTCACCATCACCGATCAAGGGTGACTTGAAGGAAAGATCGACTTTCGGGCTGAGCTCAGGTTGTCCGGCGAGGGTGATCTCCCGGGCTTGGTTTCCCATAGCGGAGGGGTTGTTTCCGCGACCGGCCATTTCATTTTTGAGATTGAGAAAGCCGCCCCACCAGGCCTTGGAGATGGTCATGGTGCGTGGGTCGAAAGCGTAGTTGAGCCCGCTGGGCATGCCGACGTAAACAGCACGGGCAGATGATCCGGGAATGCGGGCGCGGAAGACGCGGGTGCGGTCGGTAACGAGGATTTCGGTGGGGTCCTGGTGGATGTCCTTGGCAACAGTTCCTTCCTCAAGTTCGGCCATCACCTTGGAGGGGCCTCGTAGTTCATCGTCATTAAGAGTTTGAAGGTAGTGGTGGATCGCCGTGGCCTTTTGCTCGTTGAGGAAAGCGACGGGGTAGGCGGGCATGACGGGGAGGAAAGGTTCACCTTTTGTGGGAGCCACTTCGGAAATCGCGATTTCGCTGCCGGGATTCCGGATGGATTTCTGGTAGTAGGTGAAGTCAGCGGTGACGGTGTGCTTGTGATTTTCACCGGTTTCGATGATATCACGCTTCCGGGCAGTGGTGGGGAAGAGTCCGTAGAGGCCCGGTCCTGTTTTGACGGAGGTGTCGTTCTTGGTTTCGGAATGGCATTCGGCGCAACCGACGGCGTTGAAGGTCTCTTTACCAAGCTGAACAAGATCGACCGGAGCTCCCAAAAGGGAGGCCGGAACAAGGGAAAGGAGCGGAAGGATTTTGTAACGCATGGGGGTAGATTGAAAAACGAGAGGGAGGTCGTCGAGGATTGAGTTTTTTTAGGATGGAGAAATGCCGGTGGGAGGCTACCCTCTGGTGGGGAGGAAACCAAGGGTATCCCTGATGTCATTGAGCTGTGAACTTTTCTATCTTACTGCGTTCTCTCGGAATCATGGTTCTCCTTTTTGGGGGAATGATGCTTGGGTCGGTGGGACTGTCCGTGGTCGTCCCGGCTGGAAAGCTTCATGAGACCGAACTTGATTGGCAGGGCTGGTCCATTTCACTGGGGCTGACACTATTGATGGGGATTTCCTTTCTTATTGCATCGGCCCGATTGGCAAAGAAGCGTAAGCGAGGGAACCTGATGAGAAGGAGGGAGGCGATGGCTCTGGTGGGAGTCGGTTGGTTGGTTTGCAGTCTGGTGACGGCCTTTCCCTATTTATTTTGTGAGCCGAATGTGGAGGTCCATGTCGCACTTTTTGAGGCGACGTCCGGATTGACGACGACGGGGGCCACGATTTTTGCGGACGTGGAGGCCCTACCGAAGTCAATTCTGATGTGGCGTTCGGCAACGCAGTGGTTGGGGGGAATGGGGATTCTTGCGATTTTCGTGGTCGTGCTGTCTGGCGGGGGGACGAGCGGGCGCATGTTGGTGGGCACGGAATCGTCGTTGGCGGGTTCTGATCTGGCGAGTCTGCGTCAGACCATGAGGAAGATGTGGATCTTGTATCTCGGGTTTACGATCGCTTGTATGCTGTTGTTGTGGGCGACAGGATTGACGCCTTTTCAAGCGGTGAACCATGCCTTGACGGTGGTTTCGACGGCGGGGTTTGGGACGGAGAATGATAGTGTGACGGGTTTTGGGACGGGGGTGAAATTGGTAATGATGATTTTCATGCTGATTTGTGGAGTGAGCTTTCCTCTCTATTTGGCGATATTCCGGATGTCGTGGCGCGACAAGTGGCGGCGTTTTGAGGAGGTGTGGTGGTTTTTTGGGATCCTTGGAGCAGGGGTGGTGTCGGTGGTGATTTTTCACCTTGCGACGGGGACGAAGGATTCAATTTTCGAAGTGGTGTTTGACACGGTTTCGGTGGCTACGACAACGGGATATGTTTCAGGAAACTACGATCACTGGGGGCACTTTGGAAAATCGGTTCTGGTGGTGCTCATGATCGTAGGGGGGTGTTCGGGATCGACCGCGGGAGGTCTGAAGGTGGGGCGGATCGTGCTAACGGCGCGATTTGTGATCGCGGAGCTACGGGCGTCATTCCGTCCCCAGGAATTGAGGAAGGTGCGGTTGGGAGGGAAGTTTATGGACGTTGCCGGGCAGGGTCAGTTGTTTTTGGTCGTAGCGATGTTCGGGTTCTTTTTGATCGGGGGAACGTTGGTGATGAGTTCGCTCGAACCGGAGACAAGCTTTATTGGTTCATTGTCCGCCGTGTTGAGCTGTTTGTGCAATGTCGGTCCGGCCTTTGCCGAGTTTGGGCCCCGCGATAATTTCGCTCATGTTGAACCAACGGGCGCGTTGGTTCTCTCAATGCTCATGATCCTGGGGAGGCTTGAGTATGTGGCGGTTCTGGTGCTGTTCAGCCGCCGGCTGTGGAAGAAGTATTAAGTCCGACAGTCTGCTAGAGGATGTTTTCGACGAAGCGCTCGCGCTTGAACTGCTCGAACTTATCAGGCTCTTCCCCGGTCCCGATGAAGCGGGGCGCGATGTTGAGTTCCTTTTGGATCGCGGCGGCAACGCCTCCTTTGCCCGAGCCATCAAGCTTGGTAAGGATGAGACCGTCGAGCGGAACGGCTTTTGAGAATTCGCGGGCCTGGTTGAGGGCGTTTCCGCCGGTGGAGGCGTCGACAACGATGAAGGTCTCGTGCGGAGCGGTCTCGTCCTGCTTGCCAATGGTGCGCTTGATCTTGGTAAGCTCGTCCATCAGGTTATTACGCGTGTGCAGGCGGCCGGCGGTGTCGCAGAGGAGGAAATCGTAGTTCTCGTTGATCGCTCTTTGGTGGGCCAGATAACAGACGGAGGAGGGATCGGCTTCGTGTGCTCCGGCGACGACAGGGAGATCGAGGCGCTCGCCCCAGCGGACCAATTGCTCAACGGCGGCGGCGCGGAAGGTGTCGGCGGCGGCCATCAGGACGGAATAGCCCTGGTTTTTTAAAAGATGGCCGAGCTTGGCGGTCGAGGTGGTTTTTCCGGTGCCATTGACTCCCACGATGAGGAGGACGGCTGGTTTGCCATCGGGGCGGGGCCGGAGGGCCGGGGCATCGGCTGGAAAAAGGTCGGCGAGTTTCGTGCGGGTGGTATCGACGACATCATCGGCGGAGATCTTCCGGCCGAGGTTCTTGAGGTCATCGACGATTTCAAGGGAAAGGCGCACGCCGAGGTCCCCTGAGATGAGGTCGGCCTCAAGGTCTTCCCAATCGATCTCAGCCTTGTTGGTGACCTTATTGAAGAGCTTCTTGAAGAATCCTGCCATGGCGGGCGGATGCTGGGTCAAAGACGCCGTAAAAGCCAAGGATTATTCTCCTTGGGACTGGAATCATTCTGCTTTCTCAGATCGCTTGCACTTTGAGGCAGGTCACGCTAACACTCCCCCGCAGCTCCGGTAGTTCAACGGATAGAACAAGGGTTTCCTAAACCTTAGATCTTGGTTCGATTCCAGGTCGGAGCGCCACTCTAAATCCTTTGTTTGTAGTGGTTTAACGGAAAGTGTTCGATTTTTCGACTCAGTGGCCCAACTCCTCATTTCGGCCTATTTCGGCCCTTTTCGTGGTAAAATATGGTAAACTTTTGGTAATACCCCTTTTGAGGGCTTGAGGATTTCGAGGCTCTTTCCGTCAGATGTCACCCGCAAAGCGACGATGCCCTGTATCCAATCTCTCGGTTCAATTGAAAATCCCGGCACTCGATCTTGAAGTCACCCGACCCAGATTTGGGCTGGGCCCCCATCGGTCCGGACGGTGAACTGGCCAACGCAAGTTTGCGTCGGGCTCCCCATCGACCATGGAAAGCTCCTTTTTTCTATTGAGCTTCGTCGAAATCATCCTTCCGCCCGTGCTTCGGGAGCTTTAGAGATCCCCTCAATCCTGAGGAGATCTAATCCAATCTCCACGAGCATCCTTTCAGCGTGAGCAAACTTGCTCACGTTGATTTCAAGCCCATCGATCACACCGAAGGCAGGATAAGTCCATCCTCGCCAGACTCATCAGCATCGATCTCGATTGTCTTGAAGAGCTTTTCCTCTGCATCGTAGACATTGATCGTGCCACCATCGGTCCAGACAGAAGCCATGAGCGGTCCCACGGCTGGAACGTCACTTCGTAGAGAATGTTTGGGTTCATTGGCGAAGTGTTGCGATAGCCAGTGGCGAATTGGAACCGCCGTGTTACGGATCCGTACGACCGGTGGTGTGGGGGACGGTAGTTAAAACCTACCGTCTACCCGATTCTGCTCGCCGGGCATATAGGTCGATGACCGGTGCCGCTATTGCGGCTGGAAGGAATCCCACTTCAAGCCCGAGAATAGTGGTAGGCCCGGACACGCCTTTACCGAAGATTACCTCGCAAACTTCAAACGTCAAATTGCCCAAATTGCCAGAAACGGCTAGCAGGACAATCACATCGAACGCGAAAAAAAGAAACCAGAATGAGCGCATTTCCCATACTCGAGCTTCATGTCCGTTAGTGCGAGAACTGGTACAATATACAAATGTTCCAACCCCTAAGAGCAGGGAAAAAGGCGCTGAAGTGATCAGGGCTGCCCACATGAGATGCCACGCAACACTCGACACGGAGTAAACTCCCTCAGGTTTGACCTGAACTTGGGAAGCTAGAGTGAGCGCCGTCAGCCAAACAACGCCTCCGCAGATCACTACATACGCCCCGAGTATCAGAACTGGGATCAAAATGGCAGAGGCGTATTCGCGAAACGTCCGTAGCGCTGAGAGGATAGTATTGATTGAAGGACGGTCGCCGACGGGTTTACTTGCCGACGCTTGGGCTGCGGGTCGCGGAGGTTCGCTTCGGGAAGACGGGAGCCGCTTAGTCAGAGCGAAATCGTAGTAGTTGATCCCGTCAAGCCGCGGAGGAACTTGCACTGCATCAAGCAGGATGGGGAGTATGCGATCCCTCACAAGCTCAGGATCCCGAGACGAGAAAAGCTGACTCTCAAATTTCGTATAGTCCGACTGACTGTAGGTTTCGGTGAGTATCGGAATGAAAACCGAGCTTTGTGCGATGGCGCTTGTAAGATTCTGCGAAACGTCAACGCCCTTGGGAATCGACGTCGTGTCGTGGAAAACACGTAGTGCCTTTTTTGAGCGTGGGTGACGTCCGCGGGAGAGATATTCGGCCAGTTCCTCAGCCTCCGTAGAGCTTTCGGCTCGCCGGTAGCTAATGAAGACATCGTAGTCCGCCGCTTCATCCGTGGGCACGGACTGTAGGATGTCCCGAACTCTGTCCCTGATCTCCTTTAGTTTGTCGTCAGGTATCCTCATGGTGCTGTGACTGTCGTGCGCATAGGACATGTTCCGCCGCTGTGACGGTCAAGACGAGTTAAAGCAGAACGTCGAAGTCATCCTACGCCTGACCGAGGGCGCGTGTCGACTGCGGGGTTGATGGTTGAATGGTCATCAAAAATAGACTCGTGGCGGGTCAGGCGTTAGGATCGACGTCTTGTTCGGCCTTCTGGTCCCGTCCATCGGGAGGCGGAGATTTGTCAGCTATCCTCGATCGTGATCGGACCAGAATCAATGAACCATAAAGGATAGCACCGACCCCCAACGTGCAAGGGATTGGACTGACGGAGGCACCTGTCGAATAGAAGCCTCCACGCCTACTCGGTCTGGATGACGATGGACTGAATGAGGAAAGAACCAAGAAGACGCCAAGCGTGATAAGCACGACCCCAAATCCCGGAGTCTGTAGAATTGACCGGATCTTCTTTGCGAGCGTGTGATTCGAGGGCTTCATGGGTAAAGTTGGGCTTAGGCACTTGTGCTTCCTCTATCCGAGTAGCCGTGGCGTAGAGTTTCAAGACGCCATGTGAATGGACCGCTGGGGTTGCACTCGACAAATTCTACACTTGAGCCGCTTGTGCCTGAGAACACACACCGGAACACAGTGTCTTCACCCCAATGAAGTTCGAAGCCGTCGTTAGTCACTCGATATGGATGGGCGGTCCACTCAGCATCCTGAAACCGATGCCAAAAGCTTTCGGTTGAGACAAACTTGATGTATTCCTGAGGGCTGGCGGAAACCTTCCGGAACTCCTTGTCGATAAATGCCTCTGGAGTGAGATTTGCCATGGTGTGGGGGGGAGACGGGTCTTTTGCCGAACAGTTTTATTATCCGAGGGGTCTGGGTTTCCCGTTGTTATACGACCGTCCAGATATTCCCGTGATACCCGACCGGGAAATTTTCTCAAGGCGAAATCTCCAAGACAACTCTCAAGCCCTCATCGCTCAGGAGCCCGGCCTTGTGCCACTTCTTCGCTAGGTCGATCTGGCGCTGCCCAACCTTGGCGGATTTCTTCTGGTTGAGTGGGAGCGGCATCATCTCCAAGTTGAAGAGGGTGTTGTCGAGTTCGGGAGTCACTGATCGTGGTATGATATGGTCACCAGTCACCAGTCACCAGTCACCAGTCACCAGTCACCGATCTCGCGGTGCGGCCCCTTCGTAATCGTCGGAGCCAAGCCCTTTCGGAGCTTGATCATTCCCGCTTCATCGAGGCACCCCAGACGCGCTAGGATCGTCACGTTCCGGATTAGGGAGGATCGCTGAGCTTTGAGTCTCTCGGCCTTGTGTGGGCCTGTGAGAGCGTGTGCTTGGTCGATGACTTCGCCAATATCGTTGCCCTCCCTCTTTGACATCTCCAGCTAGTAGGAGACCTCCCGCCAAAAGCAAATTCCTGCACCCAGCGAATGTTTCAGTTTTTTAGTTTAAGAAGGGTATCCATTTCGCCAGGATCACCGTCGTGAACACAGAATGGATTCTCGCCCTCGAAACGAGCGTC
>CAJXVQ010000357.1 GCA_913060685.1 uncultured Verrucomicrobiales bacterium | reverse complement strand
GAGATCAGCCTCGGTCTCGTGGGCTCGGAGATGTGTATAAGAGACAGGTCCGATATATCCAACTCTTTCACCGTGGGTGGGATCACCATTCAAACCTTCCAGTCAATTTGCCCGCCCAAGTTCGCGATGTCGATCAACCGATCGCTGCGCTTTTGCGGGACCTGAAGCAACGTGGCCTGTTGGAAGATACTCTCGTCGTTTTCGCGGGTGAGTTCGGTCGGACCACCTACGGTCAGGCCGCCAGCAGCCCAAAAAACTTTGGACGCGATCATCACCCCCGCTGCTTCACCACCTGGATGGCCGGCGGCGGAATCAAAGGCGGTATCAGCTACGGCGAGACCGACGACTTTTGTTACAACGTCACCAAGGACCCGGTGCACGTGCGCGATTTCCACGCCACCATTTTGCACCAACTCGGCATCGACCACGAGCGGCTGATCTTCCCGCATCAGGGGCTCGACCAGAAATTGACCGGGGTGGAACCGGCGCGGGTCGTGAGAGAGATCCTCGCGTAAGAGAGAACCTCGAAGACACACTCATGGACACGAATGAAACGGCCCTTCTGTTGAAGGTTTTCCAAAAGCCGATTGGTGAGTTCGAGGGAGATGGCCGTGCACCCGCCAAAAGCTTCTCTCAATTCGTGTCCATTCGTGGTTCTCTTTCTGGCTCGTTGCAGGCCTGATCGTGATCCAGCGGCAGGCGTGGGTGGCTGAAGATCCTCTGCGTTCGATCCACGACAAGGAACTGGATTTGATCTATCCAGAGAACGGCATCGGGTTTGAAGTGGTCAGCGCAAAGGGGGGACACTCGGGCAGTGTCGTAATCACGCCAAATGATTTTTAAAATACGACAATCAGTTTCTTAATTGCGACTCCCGGTAAGATTTGTGTTTCCCCCGTGGTTCCTTCGCATACAAAGAAGTCAACAGTCTGATCGTGAAGTCCGCCTTGATCCTTCCAGGTCACGCCTTTCACGACCACGCCATCATCAATTTTCTCATTGAACCAAAAGCTATGATCCAATCCGCGCTATTCTGCTCACGCCTGATGATCCTTCTCTCTCTTGTTATCGTTCCGAACGCTGTCGCTGCCAAGAAGCCGAACATTGTTTGGATCGTTTCTGAAGACAACTCGATCCACTATCTCAAGCACTTCTTCAAAGGCGGGGCGAAGGCTCCAAATATTGAGGCACTTGCGAAGCACGGTCTGACTTTTGATCATGCTTTTTCGAACTCGCCGGTCTGTTCGGTCGCCCGGACGACTCTGGCCACCGGTTGTTATGGGCCGCGGATTGGCACCCAGTTCCACCGGGCTTACAAGCGGGCCGAGATGCCCGAGGGGCTGCGAATGTTTCCCGCCTACCTCCGTGAGGCCGGGTATTACACCACCAACAACAGCAAGAAAGATTACGCCGCGATCGAGGGGGAGGGCGTCTGGGATGAATCGTCAAGAACGGCCTCCTGGAGCAAACGTCCCGACAAGACGAAGCCGTTTTTCCACATGGAGTCCCATGGGCAAAGTCACGAAGGATCGCTCCATTTCAACAAGGCGGTTTTTGAGAACGAAAAAACGATCACTGATCCTGCCTCGGTGAAATTGGCTCCCTATCATCCGGACGTTCCAATCTTTCGATACACTCATGCGCGCTACCTCGATCGGATGGGCGTGATCGACGAGATTGTGGGTCGGACCGTGGCAAAACTAAAGGAGGAAGGGTTGCTCGAAGATACCTTCATCTTTTACTTCGGCGACCACGGTGGCGTCCTGCCTCGGGGTAAGGGTTACATCTACGAGTCAGGGCTTCACGTACCACTGGTTGTTCGGGTGCCGGAGAACTTCAAACACCTCGTCGATGGTAAAATGGGATCGCGGGTGAAGGGCTTTGTCAACTTCATCGATTTTGGCCCGACCAGTTTGCACCTCGCCGGCGTTGGGGTTCCGGAGCAAGTCGACGGCAAAGCCTTCCTCGGGGAGGGTGTTTCACTGAAGGACGTCAACGCCCGGGATGAGTCCTTTGGTCATGCCGATCGCTTCGACGAAAAGTCCGACCTGATTCGATCGCTCCGTAAAGGCAGGTTCCAGTATATCCGAAACTACCAGCCCCATCTTCCCGATGGCCTGAACAACAACTATCGCTACAAGAGTCTCGCCTACCAGAAGTGGCGTGAGCTTTTCAAGGCCGGCAAGCTCGAAGGTGCCACGCGGCAGTTCTATGAGCCCAAGCAGGTGGAACATCTCTACGACTGTGAATCGGACCCGCATCAGGTGAAGAATCTGGCCAGCGATCCCAAGTTTGCGAAGACCTTGGCTGATCTGCGCGAGCGCTTGCACGAGCGGGTCGGGGACCTTCCTGATCTGAGCTTCTATCCGGAGAGCCACCTTGTGGGACATGCCCTGGACAACGCGGTTGAGTTTGGCCAGAAGCACAAAAAGGAGATCGGCGGCTTACTCGATATTGCCGATCTGCAACTCTGTAGCTTCGCCGAAGCTGAGCCGAAGCTTCGCGAGGCCTTGGCTTCCCGGAACGCGATGATCCGATACTGGGCCGCAATGGTCTGCACGGCGTTTGGCAAGCAAGCCGCTCCGCTCACGGATGTGGCGATGCCCTTGCTGAAGGACAACTCTCCGACCGTCCGCATTCGCGCGGCAGAATTTCTTGGAAGCATTGGCAAGATCAACCCGCAGCCAATCCTCACCGAAATCGTCAATACCACCGGGGACGGGGTGGTCGCCGTCGAAGCTTTGAATTCCGTGGTCTGGTTTCGCGATTTCTTTGGCGACCGCTACCCGGTGAAGCGATCGGACTTCAAGCCGATCAGTCAACTCGGAGATCTCAGTGATCGACTCAACTACATCGCGGGAGTCCCGTACCCTCCAAAAAAGGGGAGGAAGAGAGCCGCTGCCGGCAAGTCCAAGACCTTGAAATTCGACTTTGAGAAAGAAGGGGTATTGTTGGATTGGTTTCCGACCCAGACGGATCGATGGGTGATTACGGACACGAAGTCTGACCGCGGCAAGGCTTTGCATTTGCTGGGAGCAAGCCGGAAGTATCAGCCACCCTTCCGGAGCCCGCTCAGCATCAATTTATTGAAGGAGAAAGTTTTCGGGGATTTCGTACTGACCGCAAAAGTGAAGACCTTGCAAACCTCACGCGGGCACCGCGACATGTGCATCTTTTGGGGGTGGCAGGATCCGGCGCACTTCTATTATGTGCACCTCGGAGAAAAGGTGGATCCAAATTCCAGCCAGGTCTTCATTGTAAAAGAGGCTCCCCGGACGCCGATCACGACCGTCAACGTGGGTGGCATCCCGTGGAAGGATGACACTTGGCACGATGTGAAACTGGTTCGCAAGGTCAAGGACGGCACCGTCGAGCTCTACTTCGACGACATGGACAAGCCGGTTAAGACGGCCAAAGACAAGACCTTTCAGTGGGGGATGATTGGGCTGGGATCATTTGATGATCTCGGCATGTGGGACGATGTCCGGATCGATGGTGAATTGATCGACGGAAAATCTCCAGTGCTTCCGAAGCGCGCCGTAATTCTTAAAAAATGAAACTCCCAACAACTTTCCTTCTGAGCCTGCTGTGGCTCGCTTGCTCTTCGCTCAATGCGAAGCAGCCGAACGTCCTGTTCATCGCCATCGACGATCTCCGTCCCGAGCTTGGTTGCTACGGCGTTGAGGCGATCCGATCGCCGAACATTGACCGGCTCGCGAAGTCGGGTGTCGTGTTCGAGCGGGCCTATTGCCAGTTGGCGGTATGCAACCCATCGCGGGTCAGCCTGATGACGGGATTGCGCCCCGATTCGGCGAAAGTTTGGACACTCGATGTGCGCTTCCGAAATACGGTCCCCGACATTGTCACGCTGCCGCAGCACTTTAAGGAACACGGCTATTACGCGGCTTCGTTTGGAAAGATCTTTCACAATCCCTGGCCGGACAACGTCTCTTGGAGTGAACCCCACAAGTGGCCGAAGAACGCGGGGCTTTGGTCGAAGGAGGCGAAGAAACGCCACGCAAAATTTCGGGAGCAAATGCGCGCCGATGGCAAGAGCGAAGCGAAAATCAAGCGCATCCGCCCGCAGGCAACCGAGATCGTTGACATTCCCGACAGCGAGCACATTGACGGAGCGATCGCGGACCAGGCACTCGAAGCGATGAGACGTCTGGCCAAAGAGGATCAACCTTTTTTTCTCGCGGCCGGCTTCGTCCGTCCACATCTGCCTTTTGTGGTTCCACGAAAATACTGGGAACTCTACGATCGCGAAAAAATTCCGCTAGCCACGAATGGTTTTTTGCCCAAGGGCGCGCCGGGATACGCGATGAACACGATGTATGAGTTACGTGACTACATGGATTATCTCGAGACGGATGACCCACGAAAGGGGCCGCTTACGGAGGCTCAACAACGCGAGCTGAAACATGGCTATTATGCCTCGGTGAGTTTGATCGATGCGCAGGTCGGGCGGTTGCTTGATGAATTGGAGAAGCTTGGGTTGGTAGACGATACCATCGTCGTTCTGTGGGGCGACCATGGGTGGAAACTTGGGGAACACAACAGCTGGTGCAAACAGAGCAACTTCGAGATTGATGCCCGCGTGCCGCTCATCATTCGTGCCCCCGGTGCGAAGGGGAATGGTAAAACGACCCGTTCCTTCGCTGAACTCGTCGACCTCTATCCGACACTCTGTGAACTTTCAGGTGTCCCTTCCTCCGAACATGCCGAGGGCGACAGCATCGTTCCTCTTTTGAACGATCCGGAGGCATCCGTGAAAGATGCGGCCTTCAGCCAATTCCGCCGTCGTGACGGCAAGCGCGATTTGATGGGATATGCGATGCGCACCGATCGCTTTCGATACGTCGAATGGATTGACCGCCGTACCCGCAAGGTGGTTGATCAGGAACTCTATGATCACGAATCCGATCCGGAGGAGAATCTTAATATTGCGGGGAACCCCGATCAGAAAACAAGGCTGGCGCAGCTCAGCAAGCAGCTGTGGGCAGCGCTTCCCGCTCCGCCTCCGTTTGAGAAAACGAAGCGGAAACAAGCGACCGACCGACCGAATATTGTGTTTCTGATGGCGGACGACTGGTCATGGCCGCATGCCAGTGCTTGTGGTGATAAAACGGTGAAGACTCCGAACTTCGATCGTGTGGCGCGCGAGGGAGTCTTATTTAACAACGCCTTCGTCTCGACGCCCTCGTGCACGCCGAGCCGCACCAGCATCCTCACCGGACAACATCATTGGCGCTTGAAGGAGGGCGATAGTCTCGGCGGATCGCTGCGAGAGGAATTCGAGGTCTATCCCGAAATGCTACAGGCCGCGGGTTACCGGATCGGTCGCTACGGCAAAGGCGTTTGGCCGAGCAAGAACCAGTTCCGCAACCGCGATTCTTTTGGCAAGCGCTTCAAGTCGTTCGATCAGTTTCTCAAGACGCGTAAAGAAGGGGAGCCGATTTGTTTTTGGTATGGCGGGCAGGATCCGCACCGTCCCTACGAGCTTGGGATTGGGGCCAGGAGCGGCATTGATTTGAGCAAGATCGAAGTGCCTCCGTGTCTTCCTGATAACGAGGTGGTGCGTGGCGATCTCGCCGACTACTACTGGGAGGTTCAGCGATTTGATCGTGAAGTGGGCGAAGTCCTCACCAAGCTGGAAGAGATCGGCGAGCTTGAGAATACCCTCGTCGTGGTCAGCGGTGACAATGGCATGCCCTTTCCTCGCAGCAAGGCCACGCTCTACGACCTGGGCACCAGAGTTCCACTTGCGGTGCGCTGGGGAAACAAGATCAAAGGTGGTCGTACCGTCGAGGACTTCGTGACCCTCTGCGATTTCGCACCCACTTTTCTTGAAGCAGCCGGCCTGAAAGTTGGTGGTGCTATGACGGGGAACTCCCTTGTTCCAATCCTGCTGTCGAATAAATCGGGTCAGATTGAGATCGCCCGAACCCATGTCCTGACCGGAAACGAAAAGCATGTCTACCTCTACCCCTCACGGGCATATCGGGAGGGGGGATTTCTCTACATTCGCAACTTTAACTCTGCGAATTGGCCTGACGGCGAAATTGACGGGCACAACCCTGAATATGATTTTGCCAAACAGCCCTGGCCGACCGAGCCCGGTGCGTTCTCATTCAACATCGATCCCTCGCCGTCGAAGCAGTCACTGCGTCTGAATCGTGAGGAGCCGACGGCCGCGCTATTGTTTGCACGGCGCCCACTTGAGGAACTCTACGAGTTGGAATCTGATCCCGACCAACTCCACAATCTGACTTCCGGGCAAAAGCATGCTGCATCATTGCTCCGCCTGCGTGAACTGCTTGCCGCCGAACTGTTGGCTTCCGGAGACCCGCGATCGAAGACGAAAGGTTACGACGTTCGCCGTATCAGTGGCTGGACGCTCATGATTCACCAGGACTTGCTGGCGAATCAGCGAGAGGAAACCGATCGAGCATTGGCGCTACTCGAATCCCAGCTCAACACCATCATCGCCGATGTGCCAAGACAAGCGGTGGCGCACCTGCGTAAAGTGCCGCTTTGGTTCACTTCCGGATATCCGGATGTCCCGCCACGTGCCGAGTATCATCCCGGCGGAGAATGGCTTCGCGACAACGGCCGTAATCCTGCCATGGCGAGGGGAGTTGAGTTTTCCAATATCCCCATTTTCCAGGAAGAGACCGTGCGCATGCCGCTTTTCGTATTTCATGAATTGGCACACGCCTACCACGATCAGGTTCTCGACTTCGGCCGGTCCGATATCCTGGCAGCTTATCGCAGGGCCGCTGAATCGAAGTCATACGATCAGATTAAACGAGCGCCGCGCAAACCGGGTGGTAAGTTCACGATCGAGCGAGCCTACGCAATGACCGACCACAAAGAATACTTCGCAGAAACTTCCGAGGCGATGTTCGCCCGGAACGATTTTTTCCCCTTTAATCGAGAAGAATTAAAGGGGCACGATCCAAAGATGTTCAAACTCCTCAAGCATCTTTGGGGAACAGAAAATTTGCGGTTTGAAACGCCCAAAGATGGCAAGTGATTCTCTTAGAAGTCACTCTTCACTGCGACTTTTCCGGACCAAAGGGCGAGGCGGTCGATTTCGATGGGGCCTTGATTGGCGGGAAGGTGGACTGTCTCTTATACACATCTCCGAGCCCACGAGACCGAGGC
>CAJXVQ010000356.1 GCA_913060685.1 uncultured Verrucomicrobiales bacterium | reverse complement strand
CGTCGGCAGCGTCAGATGTGTATAAGAGACAGGTGAAGAATCTCCTCGTGACCTGCGATTCTCGCAAGATTCGGGCGGAAAGAAATGATGGGGCATTCACCACCTTCGAGATCCTCGAAGGCCTTTGAAAGCCCGCGACAGTAAGCACTCAGTCCCTCCTTGGATGGATAGTGCGGAAGAAACTGCGCAACGCGTATGGGATGATCACTCATGACTCAAATGTATCGGATGGAGATCCCTAGCTTCGGGAACGAATACAGTCTTCAACTTCGCCAAACACCTCATCTTCTACCTCTTCAAGGGGCCGATTGACATCCACAATGCGACCTCGGGCTCCCAGCGATTCTCCTAAGGCTTGATAACGGGAAATCTGCTCCCCGACCTCCTCAAGCGAAACCTCTTTTTTACGCTTCCAGATGACTTCTGGATCACCGGTGAGAACAAACGTTCGGTCCGGGCGGGGAAGGAGTCGAAAAACAATCCGGGACAACCACATGGGCCGCGCGAAACGATACCGACGTGGATCGATCAAGAGATCATAGTAGTATCTATCCAATAAAACCACCGTGGTCTTCGAACGATGATGGAGGAGGACCGTCACCCAAGTGCTCCACCAGTCCCAAAAAAGAAGACCAAGTTTCAAGGTCGAAGTAAATGCCCCGCGTGGGGGCTCAGCATGTGGATCGTCAACGGGTGACCCAAGGTCCTCCCGCCCCTTGAATCCGTATGGGCGCCAATGCAGCTTATGAACGTGGAGCCGCATTTGAAGCAAACGCTCCTCGACTCCCGCAATCACCGAAGATTTGCCACTACCGTCGGGGCCCAAAAATGCCAGGGTCGGCATTGGCGGGTGGAGATGACGCATGATTTCAGTGGACCAATGCCGGAAAGTGCGCGCAACCCATTTCATAGGGCTGCGGGCAAAACTACGAAGACTGAGAGAACGGCGAAGACGTCTGGTCATTCCGACAGCCTTTTCAGGCTCACCCTTCTCAAGAAGCTCCAGCAGTTCCTTACCGAGGACGGACCCAAAGGCCCAGTCTATGCATTCAGTCAGTTCTTCACAATCTGATTCCCATACGCCCAAGATCAAGGGGGTGTGTGACCTGTTAAACTGCCCTCCGGCAAGAATACTGGTCATCCAAGCAAGGAAAGCATCATGCGCAAGCCGTGGCCGGGTGACCTCTCCGACCTTCTCTTCGACATTCTTCCAAAATCGGGAAAGCTCCAAAAATTCATTCCCACGCCAAATGAATCGCGGAAGAAGATCAACCTGACCCCAACGATAATAGTGCTGGGTCACATAGGGTCTTCGTATACAGGCGATCACCTCACCAAAATGCTTCACAAGCTGACTACGAAAAGCCTCTTCATCACGGACAGCAACATCCCAGTCGCTCGAGTTATCGCAGCTCAAGAAATCATGATCTCTCCGAAGGAGAACCACATTTCCTTCCAAAGACTTGAAAAAGTCCGGGCCATTTAGCTTCCCATTGGCCGCCGTAATCACTGTCGAGTCACCTTCCGTCATATTACCTCCTGTTTCACATCGCCAGCACTTGCCGGGAAATCGGATACCCTGAAAAATTCATCGATCACTCTGCCGCAAGCTCCCTTCAAAGCAGGAACCACCGTTGACTTGGAACCCACTGGAATTCCATCTTCTGATCCGGTACAAGGAATCCATAGCCGGAAAGCCTCCTGCCGACAGTGCACATGACGCCACCACCACCCGGCTAGGCCCTGGGGCGGATCAGACTGGAATCGAATCCCGGCAAAAAAACCGTTCTGACAAAGTTGATCATCGAGTTCTACAACAAATTTCTCAATATCATGGTCGCTTCCGGAAAGCTCGAGTAGAGGTGCGAGTCTCGGAGGAAAGAACGATACAATCTCGATGGCCGACCAGCGCCAAACATTCAGTAAACTATCAATTGGACGCTTCACTAATCCTCGCGTCATGATCTTCTTTAAAAAATAACTTCGATTATCAGCGAGCCATTCAAGATTACCAGCCTCCAAATGATCAAGTAGTTCACGAGCCATTTCATTGCCAAAAAGATCCCCAAGCTGAATCAGAAGGTAAGAACGGCATCGGAGAAGATCATCCAACTCGTGAAGACGCTGCCCAAGCCGTCGGATTTGACCCGTGAGAACCAAGATGAGAATACTTTTAGCAAAGGACGCCCATGCATCGATCACAAAATCTCCTACCCGATAAGTGCCGTCATCTGCCGCCAATTCGGAGACAAGTGATATATTGGCCCACTGCATCCTCGATATAAAATCGAACTCAAGGCCAAGGTAGTCGTCCCCGTGTTCCAGAAATCCATAGAGCTGAATTCCCCAGGGTAGCGAGACCAACCTGGTCCTAAATCCAGCTTTTTCCAAAAGGCCGGAAGAACATTGTGCCGTCTCTTTGAGCTGGTCGGCCGGAACAATGAGATCCAAATCCCGGCCCACAGAGGCGGGATAATCTCCGAGGCCATGCACCACCCGACAATTCAGATCATGCTCCTGCCATGCCATCGCGAGATTGCGGTAGGTGGTGATCTTGAGCTGGCTGATATTCATCTTGATAAATTTTCTTAAAGAAGAGAGAGGGGCCTAATCAGAGTGATGCAGCTTATTTTCTGCCAATTTCATATCAGATTTCATAAGACTCCGCTTATTGCGGAAGTGCGTTCCAAAGAGAGATGAAACTGCATAGTGCCAGGAGCTGACTGCCCTTATCGGATTCAATCGAAATCTCTTTTTCGTCAACAAGTGAAGATTAATGCCATTGGTATAAAGTCTCATCCCAAATTTATCAGCAAGCCGCTCCAGACTCTCCTTCGAATAAAAAGCAACATGTTGCCCAATCCCCGGGGAAAAATACCACCAGTCCTCGGCACTGGTAAATGTCTGAGCGGGCTGGAGGCGGGTGGAAAGGAAAATGGAATCACTGAACTTTACCATTTTCTCCAACTCCGCAACGGGATCGACTAGATGCTCGAAAACCTCGAAGGCCGTCAGCATCTCAAAAGCCTTAACCTTCGAGCTCTCCTCATTTCGGTCAAACTCAAAATTCTTCGCAAAGGTATTATCGCAATATTCATCCTGCCAAAAAAAGCGATAACCGCGATCACGCATCATCCTGACAAAGAGGCCATGTCCTCCTGCGTAGTCGATAAAGGGCCTTTCCCGATCAAAAAACCAACGAATCAGTGAGGAAGAAATTTTGCTAAATAGCATGTTGCGGGTGACCAACCCGATATCGAGGGAAGTGATCGCCTCCTGGTATGACTCAGCCAGCCAATGTGGCTCCTCAGTCTGGATAAATCCACAGTCACTGCACTGAAGATAAGCCACATCGTACTTCGCGAGAATCCTCGCGCAAAAGATCTCAGTGGTCTCGTTGCCACAAATTTTACATTTCATTTTTAGTACGATAGAAATTATTGGGAAGTTTGCGTTTGACTTTGGATGATCGATTTTGAAAGTCGCGGAAAAATAAGTGAGAAGTTTTTCCAAGCCTCCTAGAAAGAGACCAAAGAAAAAACTTATTCTAAATCCCCTCAACGAATCAGGTCATCAAAAATTTGAATAGCCTCAACCAAGAGGGATTTGTGGGGTTCTTTCTCGAGTTCCCCCCTGATCGTCTCTTTAAATTCATTCCTCTCTCGCGAGGGCTGGGATTGATGGGACATCGAGTAAAGCTTCTGGCTATGCTGTTCTAGGTAGACTTTTGCAGCCTTCCCATGGATCTCTTGCTTGATTCCCGAGAGAGATAAACCGAATACTTGATTTATTTTGTGAATCAGAGGGTTGGCATCCTTAATGAACTCCCCAAACTCTGCGACTACGTAAGCACTTGTATTTAATTTCAACACCTGACTATAGAAGCTAATCCAGTCCAATAGGCTATCTTCCAAGGGGACCTTGGAGTCGAAAGCTAAGTAAGAGAGGACAGCTTCCCGAGGATCTCTGGCAATGACAACCGTAGGAAGACGGCGCCGAACACTCTCTTTAATATGGGCAACCGAATGAAGGTGATGGGCCATTTTGAGTTCCGACGACTGAGTCACTGCCATCAGAGCAAAAAGATACGAGTTTCCCGAACGGGGAAATCCGTCCAAGACAATCTGAGTTTCGGGAGTAATCACGATCGAGGGAGCCTGACTCTTCCCATTTGCCAGCTTCCACCTTTCCCATTTCTTACGTGCCATTGGCAAATGAAGGCAGGGAAAAGATCTCACAAATCTTCTTAGTTTGTAGTTCATGACTATTACTTGATGGCGAAAGAGATTGCTTTATCTAACTTTATCCATCCCCTCATCATACCTCGATACATTGTTCTACGCAAATATCCCAAGAAGGGCTCTTTCTCACCCAAGTCGGCGGGATAATCCGGATACCTCTCAACAAGTTGCAGTCGCTCCGCTCGATGTTGTGGGGTAATTGTGCCCTCTTGTATGTGTTGTGCGGTTTTGTTATCTGCAATGCGAAAAGCCGCCATTTCCCTTCTAATTCTTTTGACGCGCAGATTCTTTCCAGCACGGAGCATCCATTCGGTATCCATTATAATATGGAATTCATGATTCAAAGGCTCATTTATGAGAATCTCTTTACGGTAGAGCGAGCCAGTTGATGGAGCCACGAATCCCGCATTACGAGTCATCCAATAGTACCACTGTGGTTGGTAAACAGTTTTTATTCGCTTACTTTCACTATCCACAAAAACCATATGCCCATATATTATATCAAAATCACTTCTAGAGTCTCCAATCATTTTTTGATAAACTTCCAGAGAACCGGGGAGGAGAAAGTCATCAACATTGAGCCATAGAATCCACTCACCCCTGGCGGCACGGAAGCCTTTGTTGAGAGCCTCGCTCTGACCTCCATCGGGTTCGATGATGGCACGGACATGAGGATAGCGTTTAAGGAGGTTATGAGTTTGGTCATCCGAGCAATTATCGATGACAATATGTTCCACAAGCGACGGCCCCAGGCTTTCGACACTTTTCAGGCATTCTTCTAGATAGCGACCTTGATTCCAGGAAGCACTAATGACGGAGATCAGGGGGACGTTGGACATAGGTAGACTAGAAATTTGGCCAACACAGACGGGATCCTTTGATCAAAGGGCTACGAAAGGCAAACGGAAAAGAAGAACGTCGACCCAAATTTTTGCTGCATGGCTTATTCATCTTTCTACTCACTTTCTTCTTCAACGACCCGCTGGGCAAATTCGCCCGAAATTCGGGACCGCATGATGATGAACATTGCTGCCCAGTCTAAAGCAACGGATAGCTCAGATAATCATAATTAGAGATTTTACAAAAGACAAAAAAATCAGTTAGGCAACCAGGGTCGCTACACAAGGGAGAGGACTTCTTCGAGGTAGTTTTCGTCTTGGGCGGCGCGGAGTTGTTTTTTTGTGAGGCTACTGGGGCGTTTGCGCTTGCTGTGGTCAGTTGCTCGTTTCAATGCGTTGAGCGCGATGCGACGCAAGGTTCCGAGATTTTTTGCGGCGTTGCGTTTGCCCGTTTGATTGTGATCTTCCCGAAAGAGCGTGTCCAAAACCCAGTGACAGCTGTTCTCAATGCGCCAATGGTCACGGATATATTTCTGCATTTTCTTGGCCTTCACTCCTTCCAAGCTGCTGATGTAGTAATGCACCTCTGTCCGCCATTTTCCGCTCTTCAAGAGCACTTGGCGTTGCACTAGGATGATGCAGGCCAAGGCTTGCCAGGCAGCTCGGATCTTGGCGTCCATCCAGTTCAGGTTGTGGCAGACGATGGTCCGGTGCTTTTCAAGTCGACCACGGTTTTTTTCTTCTTCGTAATGCTCACTCCAGTTCGTTTTTGAAAGCTCATCGTGCCCAAGTTGGCGGGCTGCGAATTCGAATTGATCGATCAACTCTTTGTGAAGATCTCCTTGGTTGCCCGTCACACACAGGACAAAATTGGCACCCGAATCATCAATTTGAGAGGCGATCTCACGCTGGGTTCCCATGGCATCAAGACTCACTACGGCACCTTCGAGATTGAGCATTTTGAGGAGTTCGGGAATGGCCGTGATCTCGTTGCTTTTTTCGTCGACAAAGGATTGCGCCAGAGTGAGACCTTTGTCGCAGGCCCAAGCACTCACAGCGTGAATGTGACGATGATCTTTGGTCCGGCTCCCGCGGAGGGCCTTGCCGTCGATGGCGACTTGATCGTCTTGGAGGTCCACCTTGGCGAGCTTCAAATGAGTGATGATGCATTGGCTGAAAAGGACTGGATCGAGTCCTTCGATGACTCGCGAAAAGGTGTTGTAGGACGGGATGCCGTTGGGAAGGGAGAGCCATTTTTTGAACCACTTTTTGCGGATGTCGCAAAACTCCTCCATCAGTTCGTAAGACTTCACTCCACAGACGATGCAGGTGAAGGCCATGAAAATGATCTCCCCAAAATGATGAAGGGTGTGTCCGCCTTTGCGAGTGTCTTGAAGAGCTTCGAAGGTTTCAAAGTTTTCGGGAAAGCCGCCGGAGTAGTCGATCTTGTTTGGATTTCTGGGCATCCAAAGAGCTTAAGAAATCTACATATTGCGTACAGATTAAATTCTAAAAAATACATCTTGTGTCTCCCTTGTGTAGGGACCCTGGTTAGGCAACTTCTCTTTTAAGTCCATGGAGAGCTTCAAGTTGTAACAGAGCAGGAAGATCCGAATGAGAAGTTAGGAAGCCGTATAAGCTTCTTCAAAACTATTAATGCATTACTAATGATATACTGGAGCGCATCATTTTCTGTGAAAATAGGAAGATTCAAATAGACTAACTAAATCCCGCAGCCACAAGGGCTGGAAGGTAAAATTGCACACACTTCAAAATCACAATTCATGATGCGCGCCAGTATACCTTTCCTAATGCTAGGATATGCTGATCGTTGAACCCAGTGGCGGAGACGGCATTATCGAGACTTGAAATGTATGAGATCAGACAGATTGGTTCCTTTTGCCGAATGCCGGAGCAGGCGGGCGGTCAAAATCTCGAACCTTGGGATTCTGCCGGGACCACTCCGATTGAAAAGCCTCCTCGCTCCCGTTTTCGGCGAGATGACGGGATATCTCATAGGACATACACGATCTAATCAAGATAAGCCTGTCTCTTATACACATCTCCGAGCCCACGAGACCGAGGCTGATCTCG
>CAJXVQ010000355.1 GCA_913060685.1 uncultured Verrucomicrobiales bacterium | reverse complement strand
CGAGATCAGCCTCGGTCTCGTGGGCTCGGAGATGTGTATAAGAGACAGGATCCAGATGGGCGGCTTTTAATTCTGGTCTTGCCCCGGTCAATCCCGGAAACTCCCGGCATGCCCAACGCGCCCGTTCTTGATCTCAAGGAAGATATTCTTCGCCTCAAAAAGGAGAAGAACGCTGTCATTCTCGCCCACAATTACCAGATCGGCCCCATCCAGGATATTGCCGATTACGTCGGCGACTCCCTCGGCCTCGCTTACAAAGCACAGGAAACCGATGCCGATGTTATCGCCTTCTGCGGAGTTCACTTCATGGCGGAAACCGCTAAAATTCTGAATCCCGAAAAGACCGTTGTCCTACCCGATCGAGATGCCGGGTGCTCCCTCGAGCAAGCCTGCCCCGCCGACAAACTGGAGGGATTTCTCAAGGAAAACGCCGAAAAAAATTATTACGTCATCGCATACATCAACTGCTCTGCGGGAGTCAAGGCGCTCTGCGACGTCATCTGCACGTCGGGGAACGCCCCGCGTATCGTCAATCAGGCTCCAAAGGACCGCCCCATTCTCTTCGTCCCCGATGAGAACCTCGGCCAATGGGTCATTGAACAGACCGGCCGTAAGATGGATCTCTGGAAAGGGAATTGCTACGTCCACGTGGAGTTCACGCGTGAATCCATCCAAAAAATCAAAGATGAGTTTCCCGACGCCGTCGTCGTCGCACACCCTGAGTGCACCAAAGCGGTCCGCCTTCTTGCCGACGAAGTTTGCTCAACCGAGAAAATGGTCCACTTCTGCCGCGACACCCCGGCTCAAAATGTCATCGTCGTCACCGAATCCGGAATGCTCCACCGCATCCAGAAAGAAGTCCCCCATAAAAACCTGATTCCCGGACCAACCGACCACTGCGCTTGTGCTGACTGTCGCTACATGAAAATGAACACTCTCGAAAAGCTTCATGCATGTCTTGATAAACTTGAGCCCCAGGTCGAACTCCCCGAAGACGTTCGAGCCAAGGCAGAAATTTCATTGGTCCGAATGCTCGAGCAATCAAAATAGAGATCGCCTTCCCTCCCGCCACCTTTTCCGGCCTTAAAAAAAATCCATTTCCCTTTGCCGATTGTCGGACTCTTTGATGTTAGCGGCTTGACCATCTCAAATATGTCTGTCCCGCTCGATGTCGGAAATTCAGTGGATTTGACTGACAAAGTCGTTGCGTCGCTCAGCAAACAGTCCTTTGTTACAGAGCAGGAAGACCCCTCAGGAGATGATCCAAATGAGGGTGAAAACATGCCTCCTGAACAAACACAATAGCCCACCTGATATGGACATCCAAGACTACCTTTTCACACCCTTCGCCGGCGGACTTTTCCTCGGCCTCCTCATCGTTTTCTTCACCTGGAAATCGGGATTTTCCGCCCGGAGAAATCTGAAGCGGGAACTCAAGCGGGTCGACTCCGAGGGTAAGGAACTCCAGAAACACCTCAATATCCAGCTGAAGATTAATGCGGAGGGAAACGAAAGCCTTCAAAGCAAACTCGAGGAGCTTCGGGAGCAGAACGAAAACCTTCGCGTCAATGTTTCCTCACTCCAGCAAAAGCCCGGCCGGGCCGAGCTGCGCCAACTAACCATCATTGAGAACGGGATCGGCTTGATGCGTGAGCAGGCTCCCGGATTTGCGCAAGCATGGGAGAAAGCGATCCGGCAGGCCGAAGCAGATTACGAATCCTCCGAAGGAGGTCTCAAGAAGCTCGTCCGAAAAGTCCTGCCCTCACTCGGGACTTCCACCACCCACGCCGAGGAGGAGGAGGAAAAGGAATCGGGAGACGATTCCGACAACAAGAGCGAAAAGGAATCCACCAAGGCCTAACAACAAGGCCTGATTGACTTTGAGCTTGTCACCACTCAAAGAAAAAGCCCCGGTTCGCGCGAAGCGACCGGGGCTTTTTTGATTCATTTAAGAAGGACTCCTTCTATTTCTTGGGAGGCTTTTTAGTGATCTTCTTGGCTGCTTTCGCAACCTTCCTTACGACCACTTTCTTCTTCGTTGCGGCCTCCTTCACGTTCGCAATTTTCATCGGTGGTGGAGGTGGAATTTCGTCATCGTCTCCTCCGCCGTGACTGAGGATAAATTGAAGATCGTCCACCCCGAGGTTACTCGCAAATCCTTCGTCGCCGAGGATATTGGTCACGAGAGCCGTCTTCTGGTGCTGGAGAATCCGGATCTTCTCCTCCACCGAATCACGCGTCAGGAGACGGTAAGCGATCACCTTGTTCTTCTGTCCAATACGGTGGGTTCGGTCAATCGCCTGGTTCTCAACCGCCGGGTTCCACCATGGATCGTAAAGGATCACGTATGAGGCCGAGGTCAGGTTAAGACCAGCGCCACCCGCTTTCAGCGAGAGCAGGAAGACCGAGGCATCCTTGGTCGTCTGGAACTTTTCGATCTCTCCTTTCCGGTCCTTGGTCTGACCGGTGAGGTAGTTGAAGGGGCGGCTGTCGACTTCGAGGTGCGCCTTGATGATATCGAGCATCGAGACGAACTGCGAGAAGACGAGCACTTTGTGGCCCTCCTCGCGGAGTTGATCGAGCAGATAGAAAAGAGCATTCATCTTGGCGCTTTCCTCCTTGAGCCACTTCGGATCGATGAGACCCGGGTGACAACAAATCTGACGCAGACGCATGAGGCCCTGCAGAATGGCAAAGCTGTTCTTCTTCACTGCTTCATCGGAATCGAGTCCGAGCAAAGCCTGCTGGATACGCTTCAGCTCCACCTTGTAGAGTTCTTCCTGAATGCCTTCCATTCCGGCAAAGACCTCCTCCTCGGTTCTTGGTGGCAGGTCTTTGGCAACCTGTCCCTTGGTCCGGCGAAGCAGGAACGGACGAAGCCGTGCCGCGAGGCGGTTCTGACTGCTTGGGTCCTTACGCTTATCAAAGCGGCGCTTAAAGTAAGCACGGGTTCCGAGAACCCCGGGCATCGCGAAGGCCATCAGCGACCACATGTCCATCAAGCGGTTCTCAATCGGAGTACCGGTGAGAACCAGACGGTTTTCAGCATCCAGCTCGCGGGCGCACTTGGCAGCCTTCGAGTCCGGATTCTTGATTTGCTGTCCCTCGTCAAGAATGACGGTGATCCAACGAATCTTGTTCAGCTGATCGCCGCAGACACGGAGCTGGGCATAGTTCAGAACGAGAATATCGAGAACGTTTTTCACCTCATCAATATCAAGGTCGTCGCGAGTGCGGAGAATCTTGACCTTCAATTCGGGAGCAAACTTTCCGGCCTCAGTCGCCCAGACATCGAGCACCGACTTGGGACAAACGACGAGCGCGGGCCCAAGCGTATTATTCACACCCTTGGTCTCCTTCACGTATTCACGCAGCCAGAGGAGATAGGTGATACTCTGAATCGTTTTACCAAGACCCATGTCATCGGCGAGGATTCCGCCGAAGCCGTTGGTGGCGAGATAGGCGAGGAATTGGTATCCCTCGACCTGATAGGGCCGGAGGGTCGCATTGAGTTCCTCGGGCACGGGCGGCTTGATATCGATTTGAATATCGCGGGCTCGATCCTTGATCCGCTTCCAGGCTTTCGGGTCGAAAACCTCGGCAGCCTTCGGGTCGGCCAACTGCATGGCGTGCATACGGTGGGTTTCGCCGGAGAGATCGAAGGGATCGAGCCCCAGGCGGGTGACCGCATCCCGCTGATCAGGATCCAGCTTGATTTCGAGACGCATCCACGAGCCATCGTCCATGCGAACATAGCCACCCCGGGCCGCCACAAGTTGGCGGATCTGGGCTTTGGAAAGATTAACGCCTTCCACATCGATGACCACCCGAAGGTCGAACCAGTCGATTTCCTGATTGACCACCTCAAACCGGATCGCGGCCGTGACAGGGTCACTGAGAATTGTTTTCAGCTTCGCTTCGATATCGAGCTCCACCGAATCGGGCATGGCCTCAATCCACTCGGCAAATCTCTCGGGAAACTGCTTGGTGATCCGCCCTTTGAAGGCCTCCAGCTTCTCGTCATAGGTCAGACCCATTTCGAGGAGGATCTCCGGGATTGGATAGAGTTTCTCACGCGCAAAGCGCAGAAGAGCCTTCCCTTTCACCGGCTCCTGCTTGATCAAATCCCATCCGGCCTTGATCAACTTCTCCTCACGGCGCCCCTTGGCCTCAAGCGCCTTGACGTCGAGCACAAGGTGCTCGGTTTCAGCAGCGGTAAGCCCCTGCTCAACCCACATTTTGAGATGAGGGAAAAGATCAAGATCGGTCACCCGGCGCTTCATGGAAGGCGGCAAACTTGAACCGACCTTACGGAGGAACTCCACTCCCTCAAGTGAATCAATCACGATCTTCGGAATGGAATACCGCGGCATAATTTCGGTATCCTCCAACCAGCGGGGCGGTCCGGGGAAGACGGTCTCGTCCGATTGGTAAAGCTCCGTCCGACCAGGCAGCAGACGCACTGAGTGGGAGACGTTCTCACCCGATTGCGTTACGAGCTGGAGCCCGAAAGAATTCGGATCCGCCGGATCGTCATCGCAGATCCAGCTGAGTGGTTCGTCGACGACGCGGAAAGGTCGTTCATCAAGGTTCACCATGTATCCCTTGAGTTCCTTCTGGTGGAAGAGAAGGTTCATGAAACAACAAGCTTCCTCGTTCTCAAGATCCAGGTGGAGTTCACCGGACTTCTCGGAGTAGCGCAGGAAGTGCTCCCAGAGAATTTGACTGGCGGCATCCATGCGCAGAGCGGAAGCATCAAAAAGCTTCACGATGCGCTCAATTTCACCCTTCTCGCGAAGGGACACCCATTCCTCCTCATACTCCTCACGTGCCTCAACACGGGCTTCGTTAATCGTTGAAATAAGCCGAAATTCAATTTTGTAAGGAATCTCTTGGGGGGGACGCTCATTGACGCTTTCAATCCGGTCATACCAAGCCGCGACATCCCGCTCCTGCTCCCAATCCCGCATGCGACGTTGGACGTCCTCGAGATCGGTCACCGCATCCATGAAGTCTGGATAGCGGAGATTTTTCTTATCAAAGGCGTAACCCAGGTAGTTCCAGAACTCCAGGATATCCCCCGGAGGAACAGGCCAGAGCTCCAGTGGCTCGTAGCTCGCGATCTCCCAGCGGGGATTCAGGCGAACCATGTCGTGATCGTGAATCTCACCCTCAATAACATAGCGGCGGTAGCGCTTTTCGACACGGAAGACAAAATCGGCTTCCTTGTCATCGAGCTCGCGGTCGAGCTTCTCTTCAATGAGGTCGACAATCGGAGTGTCATCAAATTCATTGGGCGACTCCGGAAGATCCTCACCGCGGTGAAGTCGCTCCAGCATCACGGCGAACATCACGGCCCCAGCCGTTTCTTCATTTTCCTCGGAACAACTTCCAAACCAGCGGTTTCCCTGCAGTCGTAAAGTGGTCCGATGGACGCTGCCCCTGTCCTCAACCCGTCCTTGAATAAACAGGTGATTCCCAAAAATTTGTGTCACGGCACCTTCTTCCTGAAGATGCTCCCCGCGTTTACGTGCCGGCTCCGGGAAACTATTGAGGAAGTTCAAAGTCGCCCGATCCGGGTTGAGTGCGGTCATTTTATTTGCCATTGCGTCTCGATGTGGGTGAAAGAAAACCGTTGCCACTCCTCCAGAGAGGACAACAGCGACGGCGAGGAGTCGATATTAAGGGCAGGATGCCCAAAAACGCAACAGAAAGCGTCAACGAATTCATCATTGAACCAACTCGCAACTGAAAGATCGCTGATACCATCGCGGTTAGAACGTCCAGCGTTCCCAAACGCACATCATGAAAGAGTCATCCCGCAAAGCCCTCTTCGCCCTTTCTTGGTTGGGCGCCCTCGGAATCGGACTGATGCTCGGGCGGCATGCCCTTCCCGCTTCCACCGGCCTGGCCGAGAGCAATGGCAACTTGATCAACGAATCCACACGCAATTCCGCAGGCCTGGATTCTCCGTCCTACTCCGACGATGCCCGGAAGTTCAGGCGCCGAGAAAGCAACGGTCCGGGAGGAGCCTCCGGCGACGAAGCTCATGAGCTTAACATGATCGAACTTTCCGACATTCTGAACGTGGGAAACCGGATGGACCGCACCCGCCAGATGCTGGACTACATAGATCAACTCGATGAAAGCCAGATCACCGGAGTCATTGAAAGCTTCCGTGAAGCCGGCTGGGTTGACTACAACCGGGGCGAATACTCAATGCTCATCTCAGCCTGGATGGATCGGGATCCGTTCAAGGCGATCGCATATCTTGATGAAAATGACGCCGATGGCTGGACCCGAAAAACCGCCATCTCCTCATGGGCATCGGACAATCCCATCGACGCCGCAGCAGCGATTCAAGGACTTGAGGACGAGGGCAAGGTCAACGACTGGGTGGTGGGACTGATCGAGGGAATGGCTCGAAATGATCCCGAGGGCGCTCTTCGGGCCCTTGCGGACCTCCCCGGGGGTGACACCAAAAACGAGGCCATCCGGGAGATTCTCCCGGAGGTCGTCGCCCGGGGCGCGGAATTCGCGGGAGAATGGATCGAGCAAATTGACGAACCCAAGCTTCAACGCGAGACCGCCAAGCGGCTGGCCCATTCTCTCGCCCGCAGAGATCCCGAGTCCGCCTCCGACTGGATCCGGAATATGACAAAAGTGGACACCCGGCGTGACGCTTCGGAGGTCGTGTCTGAGATTTACGCTCAACAAGACCTCGAAGGAGCCAAAGAGTGGGCTGCCAGCCTGCCCCAGGATACCATGACTGAAGCTGCGGAGGGAGTCGCCAAATACCTTGCCCGGGAGGACCCGGTCGAAGCGGCCCGCTGGTTACAGGGCCTGGGTGATGACCCCGATCTCGATGGCGCCCGCTTTCGTTTCCTCCAGGAAGCCGGTCGCAATGACCCACAAACAGCTCTCGAAAACGTCTCCACCCTCTCCCGCGCCAATGATCAGGAGAGATACTATCGCGATATTCTCAGCCGTTGGCGCAAACAAGATCAAGGTGCCGCAGTCGCCTGGGCTGTCGCCAACTCGGACTCCCTCCCGCCCAAGGTCCTCAAGGGAATTCTTCCGAAGCCGAAGAAGGTCAAATAAGAAAGGCGGTCCTATTTGACCGCCTTTCCATTTAAGATTTTCTAATATCCGGCGAACTGCCGGTTCTGTCTCTTATACACATCTCCGAGCCCACGAGACCGAGGCTGA
>CAJXVQ010000354.1 GCA_913060685.1 uncultured Verrucomicrobiales bacterium | reverse complement strand
CGAGATCAGCCTCGGTCTCGTGGGCTCGGAGATGTGTATAAGAGACAGCTTTTGGGGTCCCGGTGAGGTTTCAGATTCACGTTCGACGATGTTGAGCGGTTGAAATGGAAAGAGTCGCTCGTTACCCTCAACGACAACTTGGTCCCCTTTCTTGAGTCCCTCGGCCCGGAGGTAGACGAACTGGTTATCCTGAAAGAGAACCTCGACCGGAATACGGCGGGCCACCGGTAGGTCCGAGCCTTCCTTTTCAAGAGGAACGAAAATCCCGGGGCCGGCATAACCTTGCACGACGGCATTGACCGGGACGGCGAGGCGCTCCTCGAGAGTGGTGACGGGAAGCTCGGCACTGACAGACAATCCCGGGATCAAAGCGCTACCGGGATTTGGAAGAGTGACGACAACCTGTAGGGTCCTGGTGGAGGCTTCAGCTTCGGGAATGACGGTCAAAGCAGTCGAGGTGACGGTCTGTCCGGTGGCCTTGATCGTCACCGGAATATTTTCACCACGAACCGAAGCCGCGAAGCGCTCGGGAACCTGCAGCCATGCTTCGACCTCACCACTGGAAACAAGGGTGACGACATGGGAACCGGCGTCGACCCACTCTCCGAGCTCGGTGTGACGCTCGACAACGCGACCGTCAAAGGGGGCACGGATTTCGAGATCATCAAGCCGGACGGCTAAAAGTTCGAGACGGGATTCGGCGGCCTTGAGAGAATCCTTGGCGGATTCGTAAACCGAGTTGTCGACATTGCTGGCAGAGCGGGCGTCGAGGACTTCGGATTCAGAGATGGCTGTCTGCGCAAAGAGCTTCTCCTTCATCGCAAGGTCGATCGAGCTTCGATTGACCCGTGATTTTTTCTGATGAACGAACGCGGCCGCGACGGTAATCTCCGCTTTCGCTTCGGCAATCTGGGCCTCAAGACGTCGCCCATCCAGAGTGGCTAGCACTTGATTCTTTTTGACGGGATCGCCCTCATTGACGGTGATCGTGAAGATGGAGCCGGCTTCGCGGGCGGCAATACGGGAGCGGGATTTGGCACGAAGGGTGCCGACGATGGTTTGGGTCTGTGCCGAGGATCGGCTTTCAACCGAAGCCATGATCACGGTCGCGGGAGGCGGGCCATCCTGGGCTCCGCCTGTGGGACCCGCTTCGGTTTTTGCCTCGGAGAGGCTTTTGATGCCCCACCAAGTGGCACCGAGAACGACAAGGGCGAGGACCATCGCCACGAGAGGCGGAATGCGATGAGTGGAGGAATCTGACGACATGGCAGTGGGTTTACGAAACAGTCAAAATTTGGGGAGATGGCAAAGTGGCCCCGATGAGCCTTCCCACACTTTTGGGAAGGCGGCGAACCGGGTCGGGCTTGTTTGAGATGCGGGCTTGGGTGAGCGCGCCTTCGACAAGAGTGAGGACATCACGCGCGACTTCTTCGGCATCGTCAATCTCTACGGAGCCTTCGGCTGAGGCATCGCGAAGGGTAGTGATAAGATAGTCCCGATGGCGGCGGAGAATTTCACCGACTTTGGCTGCAACCTGAGGTTCAAGAGTCGAGAGTTCGGAGCCGATGTTGAAAAGCGGGCATCCGTAAATGCGGCCGTACTCCTGCTGACACTGCAGGGTCTTCTCAAGACCACGGGACAACCAGTTGGCCAAGCGGGTCAGCGGCGGATCGCAGGGAGAGAAGGATTCATCCAGCCACGGCCGTGTCTCGGTCTGCCAAAAGTGCTCGAAAGCATCCAAAGCGAGTTTGGCCTTATCCGGATAGGCGTGGTAAAACGATCCCTTTTTGACTCCGGCCTTTTCACAAATGGCATCGATCGTGACCCGCCCATAGCTCTGTTGCCACATGAGCTCATAGAGAGCCTGCTGAAGCTTGATGGGTGTGGGAGTGATTTGGGGCACGGCGGCACGCTACTTGACTAATTAGTCAAATCAAGGGGCAACCTTGAAAAAAAATCATTGTCGGATTGAGTCGGCTTAATCCTCCTACAAGAATCAGGCATGGCGGAAAGGCTCACGGACCATCGTTATCGGACGATTGATCCCACAAAATTGATTCTCACGATTAGCAAAATGGCGGATCGGGTTGAGGCCCAGTTTCCCACCAGCGGTTTATCGGCAGTGGCCAATGAAGTGGCTGCGGTTGCGGAAGGAACGGTGGCACGGGTCGTGGAAATCAAGAAGCCTCGTTTACTCTTGCGTTTCATTGTCGGCTTGCTGGTCCTACTTGTGCTCTCCGGTCCTCTGATCTTCTCACTTGTTCTGAGCTTCAGTGAGGAAGTCACGAATTTGGGAGATTTCCTGGAAGCGACCGATGCCGGGCTCCACATGCTTCTGGTTCTGGCAGGCGGCATTGTTTTCCTGATCGGAATGGAAAACCGGGGGCGGAGGAATGATGCCCTTGAAGCCTTGGCTGAATTTCGCTCGCTGGCCCACTTGGTCGACCTCCACCAAATCAACAAGGATCCGGGCCTCGATCTCATGGTTGCTCCAGAGCATGACACCCGGACTGTGCGCACTGATCATGAGCTCGCAATCTATCTGGATCTCTCGGGCGACCTGCTCTCGATCGTGGGAAAGCTGGCCGCCTACTACGCACAGAATCTCTCCGACCGGGTCGTTCTCGATGCCGTGAATGAAATCGAAACCCTGACCAGCTCGCTTTCGAACAAGCTCTGGCTCAAGATTCTCGTGTTGCGCGAAATGATGGGACGTTCCCAGATCGCGGACTCTCAAGAACCTTAGCGGCCTCCTTCAATCCCCTGCGCGCCGGGATACCACGCGGGAAGGACGCCTGCTTCCTTGTCGAAGATCGCAAGAGTTTCCTGCGACACATGCTTCTTGTTCACGATGATGGTGTAGACATGCTCGGTGAACCACTCGTCATAGAGGGTCCATTTTCCTTTTTGACCTTTGGAATCGCCCCAGCTGTTTTCGACAAGCCACTTCCTGGGCTCGCCATCCTTTAGGTCGACGCCCATGAGAACCATGGCGTGATTTGAGGCCCCGGAGCCGAAGCGTGAGCGCTCGGCCTTGGTCAGGTCGAGCTCCAGCCCGAAGAGAGTTTCGTAGTCGAACAGGTCTACCTGCATCAAGCCGTGTTCGCTGGACTGGTCGAAGCCCATGTTCACGGCGAACCACATGGGCTCGTTGGCGAGGACCGATTTTACGGCGGTTTTCTTCATCTCATCGATGGCGATATTGGCAAAGTGCATGTCCTTGGCTCCGGCAATATTGCGGGCGCGGTGGAAGCGAAAATGTCCGCCCATCTCCTGGCTGGGATCATTGTAAAGGCAGACAAAATCAGCGAGGTCAATCCCGACAAAATCACGGTAGAAGGTCTGCGGAGTGAAGCTTTTCCACTCGGTCAACTTCTCTTCCACGGGAGGGAGGACACCCTCTTTCTTGTCCTCTTTCTCCTCGTCGTCCTTCGATTTTAATTTGTAACGATATTCAAACTCGGTGGGCGGCTCGCCAAGATTGATGACAAGGAAGCGGTAAACTTCAGCGAGGTCCTTGTTCTTAAGCTTGCGGAGATCTTCCACCGATGCGCCCTTCTTGGCGGCTTCTAAAATTCCGTTGGCCTTGGCGCGCAGGAGGCGATCAAGCACGAGGTTCATGGTGCGGGTATTCTCGCTGCTGTGTGTCTCCGGCATGACCGAAGCTGGAACAACTCCGTATTTCCCAACGAGACCAACAACATAATTCCACCAGCCACCATCGCCCACCATCCATTCGTTGATGAGGAGCCACTCACGATCAAGCCGATCGGCATCACGGAGTTCGATGACATCCTCGAGGTAGAGATTGGATTTCTCCATCTTGTCCCAGAACTGGAGATAGGAAGTGGAAAACTCAAAGCTCTCCAGACCTTGCTCGTGAATCACCTTGGGCCGCATGACGTTGAAGCCGGCAAACATCCAGCAACGTCCCGACGACTTCTGATTGGTAATCCCCTTGGCCTTAATCTTGTGGCTGAACTGGCCATCTTCTCCGGCGACGATTTGCCGGTTGAGAGCAAGCGTGTTGATCTCATTATTCGTGATCGCATTATGTCTCACCAAGTCATCACTGGTCATTTCGTAACCATCCCGCAGGGTCGAAAGGAGTTCGGGAGTCAGGGCGCCGTTTGTTTGTGCGTCGGAGGGCATAGTGAAAATTGTGCTGATGACCGCAGAAGCCGTAAGGAAGCGTTTCATGGTGATTCTGCTGATATAGTTTCTGTGTCGCGAATGACAAGACAGGGGTTAAAAGAACATTTCCGAGAGAAAACAAGTCATTCCGTATTCCATTTCGTGAGAGTCAATCTAACAGCGACTGATTCACCCTCCGACTACGCTCTCAAACTGAAAACCCGGAAATCACTCAACTCGCTGGATATGAGTGCCTTTTACCACTTAGCGCGCCCGATCTATTGAGCCGGTTTTATGATAGTGCACGTTCGCCTTGATCTGGATCTTCGAAGAATTTTTCAGAGTAAATGAATACAAATCATGGATCTCAACATTTGCTTCTTTCATCACTTTGGCCGCGACTTCGTTATACTTCGCAGCATCTTCAGGAACACGTCCCCGACAGCCCCTGGAAACCGGAGTGGTGTTGCGCCAGATTAGGCGGGCTCCGGTTTTCTTGAGCCGTTTCACCAGTTCCCGAAGGTTCTTTTCATAGTCCTCCGGTGACACCTGCCTTTGACTCGTCCTGGCCTTGGGATCAGCCAGATTCTCGCCGTTCGGGCCCATGTATTTAAGATCATGAAGGCCCTTTGACAGGAGCCGCGACAGCGACTTGAAAAACGGCCATGAGTGGAAAGATCAACCGGAACATTCATCCCTGCTATCCAACCAGGGGGACCCAAGCAAACGACCTCCAAAAATTCTCTTTTGGAAGCCACACTAAAACCTCCTGATCCTTGACATCAAGGGAATTGAAAGGATAACCTGCCGGTTACCATGCACACCAAAACAGTCAATCGGAGATCCGCTCTCCTGGGGGCCCTCGCCCTCACCACACAACTCTCAATGGGGCAGGGCGAAACTCTCAAAGACGACCTTGTCTCGTATTGGCCCCTTGATGAAATCCAGGGAAACAAGACTCCCGATCTTGCCAGCGGATTCGATTTTTTAGTCCTGAATCTCAGCGCAAGCGACCAAATCCCCGGGAAATTCGGAACCGCTTTCAACTTTAAGAAGGTCAACAAAGCTCACCTCGTTAGGAATCACGATCCGGCCGATGACCTGCCCGCGATGAAGAACGACTCCTTCACCCTCGCCTACTGGGTCCGGGCCACGGCCGCCGGGCAGTCAGACCTCCGTTTCTTCTCGGAAGGCAGCAATCTGACCAATGACGGAACCCCCCTCTTCACGATGGGCACGGTCCCGAGAGGCGAAAACAACTCAGTCGATGTCTTCATTCGCGATAAAAACGGTTTCCCCGTCTTTAACCATGGCGCCACCGGCGCCACTCCCCTCGATGGCCTGGACTGGCACCACGTCGCCTTCGTCCAGACGGCGCAGCCTGACAACTCCGCCACCCGCGAAGTCTATATCGATGGCGTTCTCGATACCATCGCGATCCCCAACAAGCCCGCCAACTTCATTCACAACATGAACACCACCGCGATCGCCGCAGTGGTCCGCACCGGTGACGTCGCTCACGTCGATGGCGATATCGATGAAGTCGTCATTTGGAAACGCGCACTCAGCCAGGTCGAGCTTCAAGACCTCATCGACAACGGCATGCCCAACCTGGACGAACAACAGGAAGACCTCCAAATTAACTCCTTCGCCCCCGAGTTTCTCAAAGTCGTCTCCGGAGATCAGGTCAAACTCATCTGGGACGCCACCAAGGATGCCACCTTCTCTATCGACCAAGGCATTGGCGAGGTCACCGACATCAGCGAGTTTGGGGTGGGCAACATCGACGTCGCCATCACCGGGGAAACCACTTTCACCCTCACCGCCTCCCGTGACGGCGAACCATCCGTCACGCAAAGTCTCACCGTCTCTCCCATCCAGGGTGTCGCCACCGGGTGGAATTGGATCGAGGACTTCGAAGGGCTATCTTCCGGCCCTCTCGAGAGCCAGCGCTCCTGGCTCACCGCACAGGGTTCATGGGATATCACGACCATTGGTGACACCCAGGCTCTGATCACCTCCGCCGGAACCGATCTCACCGGTCGTCTCACCCAGACCCACGCCATTCAGGAAAACTCCTCGCGCACTCTCTTCTTCCGCTTCTGCTATAGCAGCGAGGAAGCTGATTTCCCCATCGCCACCAAAGTCGGAATCACGGAAAAAGGCATTCGCTTTGCAGGCGATTTCAACACCAACATCGGGACTTACATCAGCCTCATCCGTGAAGCCGGTGGTGTCCCTCTCCGACTCGAAGCAGTCGATGGCATCGGCGGCGTCCCCACCGACTCCGGAATCACCTTTGAACCGGACATCTCATACGACGTCTGGATTGATGTCCAAAACGTGCCTCTTACCGAAACCGACACCTTCAGCGTCCATGTCGCACCCACCGGCGGCCCCAGACAAACCGTCTTTGATAATATCTCCTCCGATCGCGAACCGGGAGAAGTCTTCCTCCTCGGATTCCCCCGGCCAATCATCGACACCGTCTTCCTCTCCACCAGCACCGCCACCGACCTGTCAACACTGGCCATTGCCATCGATGACATCTACCTCTCCGATGCGGGAACCTCTCCAACAACTGCTCCGGTCGCACCCGGGTTTGGAAAAATCCTTCCTTCGGATCTCGCCATCACCGACATGTCCTATAATCCGACGACCAAAGAACTTACCCTCACCTGGGACTCGCAAGGAAACACCACCTACCGGCTCGTTGCCTCGACCGACCTCTTGGCAGACAGTTGGTTGGAATTGGAGGACAGCATCCCCTCACAAGGTGCCTCAACCACTTTCTCCATAAACGTCAACCTCGGACAAGACTTCGACAAACTCTTCTTCAGAGTCGAAGTTCAGTAGTCGAAAAAATCCAAAGCTCTCTCATCAGCTCTCCTTTACCGGAGAGCTGATTTTTTTTGTGCCCCCATCCTTTCTGATTTCGTAGGTTCAAGAAATGCGACGTCTCTTTCTCTCTCTTCTGGTCCCCTTTTTCCTCCCATCAGCCTCGGCCCAAACCAAGATCGAGTTGGAAGACTTCAAAAGTCTTCCAACTCCACGCTCCAACATCTGTCTCTTATACACATCTCCGAGCCCACGAGACCGAGGCTGATCTC
>CAJXVQ010000353.1 GCA_913060685.1 uncultured Verrucomicrobiales bacterium | reverse complement strand
ACCTTGCACAATCTGTCAGCAAGGCTAGAGAACCCTCCGAAGTCCTGGTCCGCTTCTGCAACCTTTCAATTTAAGATCCAATTTAAGATCCCGCAGTAACTGCAAAGATCATCTTGACTTCGTTGTTTTGGCATCTCAAGGTCTGGGGTATGCCGAAGCCGCGATTGATCATTCCCCACTCTTCTAATGGGACTTTGCCCGATTTGGCGATTTATCATGCGACATCCCGGGTGGTTCATCGTCAGTTTCTTTTCCAAGCGGAGGAAAAGGAACAGTTCCGTGTCCTCATGCGGATGTATGAGCGGTTTTCAGGCTGCCGGGTGCTTTCCTATTGCGTGATGACCAATCATTTTCACCTTCTGCTTGAGGTCCCTACCCCGCCGACGGACGGGGAATTTGGGATCTCGGAGGAGGAGCTGATTCATCGGCTGGGTGGGCTTTATTCGCGGGCTTATGTCGCCGGGGTACAGGCGGAAATCCTGGAGGCACGTGCGATTGCCGAGGGAAAACGCGAGCATTTTTCGAGACTCAGCAATGCCGATCAAAAGAAGGAAATAGGCTACGGGCTGGCGCAGCTCGCGGCCATCTTTGAACGCTACACCAAGCGGATGCACAGTCTGAGCGAATTCATGCGGGGGCTTCTCCAACGCTATACCCGGTGGTTTAACAAACGACACGGTATGCGAGGGACCCTTTGGGAGGACCGCTTTCACAGCGTCATCGTGCAGAGCGGACTGACTGCGAGAACGATGGCGGCTTACATTGATTTAAATCCAGTGCGAGCCGGGATTTGCAAAGATCCTGCCGATTATCGATGGAGTTCTTACGGAGAAGCGGTGGGTGGTGGTCGCGGAGCGACGAAGGCGCAAAGTGGACTTGTTCGTGCGCTCCGGGGGCACGAAGGACATGCGGGAACCTCGCGAGCCTGGGCGCAAGGGGGAATCTCAAAGGAGTATCGCAAACTCCTCCTCACCAACGGAAGCGAACAGAAGGAGAATTGCTCGGACGGGCGCAAGCGGACTCATCGCAAAGGAATGGATTGCAAGGTGGCCGAGAAGGAAAAGGACCGTTTGGAAAATGAAGAAGCCCGTGATCTGAAAATCGCCAAGGCAGTGCAATGCAAGGTTCGCTATTTCAGGGATGGCGCGGTGCTTGGAAGCAGGCAATTCGTAAACGATTTCTTCGAAAGCCAGAGGAATCGATTTAGTCCGAAACGGAAGGACGGAGCACGAAAAGCGCGCGGATCTCTGAAGGAACTCGCAGGGGAGATTTGGAGTCTCCGCGATCTCAAAGATGGGTGATTCTCCCCACCACCTTGACTCCCTTCCCTCCAGCCTCCTTCTTCGCCTCTTTAATCAGTTTAGCCAAGGCCTGATCCAGATCCTAAGCCCGCAAGGTCCGCATTCCTGATCACTCCTCTGTGATCCAAGACGAAGGCTGTCGACCAGCCAACGTTCTGCCACTTGCCCGATATCTCACCGCCCATTTTCTCGTCCTGAAAATTCCGCAATGTCGTCGTGCCATCTTTCACCAACTCCCAATTTTCCCACCAAGAATACCACAAACAAAAAACCTCTCTATCCTTGTATTTTCGATGGTCTTACAGAGAGATTAGGTGGTTGGGCTTGGAGCAAATTTGTTCAAAGCGAGCGGACTGTCACGCCTCCTGAAATCCATGGACAGCAAACTCGCCAGAGATCCCGCCAGCCCTGAAAGACCACCGGCTGCTTCTTGGTATCTGATCAAAGCGTATTAGATGACTTTCCGTAGCCTCAGCCTGCTCCTATTCTCCTTCCTCGTCCTGGCAGGTGCGAGCCCGGGAGCCATCGACTTCAAAACCCAGGTGCTCCCCATTCTTGAATCACACTGCTTCAAGTGCCACGGAGAGAAAAAACAAAAGGGAGACCTTCGTCTCGATACCCTTTCCGTCGATCTCCTCAAGGACCGCGCCGCTGCCGAAACCTGGCACGACGTCAAAGACGCCCTGAATTTGGCCGATATGCCTCCGGAGAAAGAAGAGCCGCTCACCCGCGCCGAACTCAAAATCCTCACCGGCTGGATCAATGAGAAAATTGAATCCGTCATCGAAGCCCAAAAGAGCACCGGTGGCCGCGTCGTCCTTCGACGTCTCAACCGACTCGAATATCAAAATACCATGACCGATCTCCTCGGGATCGAAATGGACTATTCCAAAAACTTCCCGCCCGAGGCTCTCTCCGAAGACGGATTTCGCAACAATGGCTCCACCTTGCAGATGTCGGATCTACAATTGGAGTATTACCTCGAAGCTGCCCGCAAAGGTCTCGCCAAGGCCATCGTTAGCGGGCCCAAGCCCGAGACTTACAATTTGGAGTTTGAAAAGACCGTGAAGGATAAAAACCGTGGCAGTCAGATCCTTGACAAGGACCAACAGTTCATCGTCAAGTTGAAGGACTACCCCGAAGAAGGCGAAGTCCTTCTCCGCGCGAAAGTGAGAGCAAAGTTCGCCGAAGGCCGCGGCTACCCCCAGCTTCGAGGTGCAATCGGCTACCGGGCCGACACCCAGGCCCCGCGCCTCTTCTTCGACCCCATCGACGTCACCAGCGAGGACTGGCAGATCTTCGAGATGCGCGGCCGCATTGAGAACTTCCCTCTCCCCAGCAAAACCCAGAGCAAGTTTCCAGGCCTGCTCATCTGGCTTGATAACGCCTACGCCGAAGGCCGTGACAAACCCCTCAAAGCAAGAGGCCGGGGCAAGAAGCAAAAGAAGAACGAAGGCCCTCTGACCTATCCCCAAATCGAGGTTGCCTCACTGGAATTCACCGGCCCCGTCTTTGATCAATGGCCACCTTCCCACCACACCAAGATTCTCTTCCTCTCAAAAGCAAAAGGTCTGGCTTACGCCGACTCCGTCTTGAAGCACTTCATGAGCAAGGCCTTCCGCCGCCCGGTCACAGCTGACGAGGTGAGCCCCTACTCAAACTTCTTTCAAGCCGCTCGTCCCAAGATGGCATCATTCGAAGAGGCCATCCGCGAAACGCTCGCGATGGTGCTCATCTCTCCCGATTTCCTCTATCTCGTCGAACCCTCGGGAGCTTCAAAAAGACCCACCACCGATTGGGAACTGGCCTCCAGACTTTCCTACTTTCTCTGGAGCACGATGCCCGACTCCCAGCTTTTTGGACTCGCCCGCGATGGCAAACTCAGTGACCCAAAAGTGCTCCGGCAACAGGTCGATCGTATGATCAACGACAAACGTTCCTGGAATCTTGTCGAGCAATTCTCCGATCAATGGTTGGACGTCGGAGCCATCCAACGAGTCGCCATCAATCCCAACTATTACCCCAAATTTGACGAAGCGCTGAAGACCTCGATGCGAGGTGAAACGATCCACTTCTTCGGCGAGATCTTTTACAAGAACCTCAGCGCGCTCACCATTCTCGACTCAGACTTCACCATGCTGGACGAGCCTCTCGCCAAGCACTACGGACTCACCGGCCCCAAAGGCAGCACCTTCGAGCGGGTCTCTTTAAAGCCCACCGATCATCGCGGTGGAGTTCTCACCCACGGCAGTATTCTCCTCGGCAACTCGACCGGCGAAGACTCCCACCCCGTCAAGCGCGCCGTTTGGATTCGCGAACGACTCCTCGATGATCCCCCTGCCGATCCGCCACCCGACGTCCCCAATCTCGATACCACCAATCCCGATTTCGCAAAACTCTCCGTCCGAGATCAACTCGCCGAGCACCGTAAAGAAGTCTCCTGCAACGACTGCCATCGAGGAATCGATCCCTGGGGCATTCCCCTCGAAAACTTCGGAGCAGACGGGCTATGGCGTGATCAGATTCTCCGTAAAAAAACCAAGGGCAAGGGCATGACCAAGCTTCCCGTTCTCCCCGCAGCAACCTTACCCGATGGCAGCGAGGTCATCGGAATCGCAACCCTTAAAAAGTATCTCATCGAAGAAAAGGACGAGCAATTTGCCAAAGCGCTCACCTCCAAGCTCTTCACCTACGCCCTCGGCCGTCGTCTCGAACTGGTCGACAAGAAAGCCCTCAGGGATCTCACCACGAAATTTATCGGCGACGGCTACCGTATCAAAAATCTGATTCATCTCGTCGTCGCGAGCGAATCATTCCAAAGTAAATAAATCATGAGTCGCAAATCATGGCACCTGCCTCGCCGCACCTTCCTGCAAGGATTCGGCGCATCCCTCGCCCTCCCCTTCCTTGAATGCATGGGAGCAGACACCAAAACCCTGGCTCGCCCCAAACGCTTCTGCGGAATCTATTTCCCCTACGGCGTTAGCCTTCCCAAGAAGAAAAACGAGGAAGCCAAGTGGCAATGGTTTCCCAACACCGTGGGACGCGACTTTCAGTTCAACGAAAGCCTCAAATGTCTCGAGTCACTTCGCAAGCATGTCTCGATCCTAGGAGGCCTCTCCCACCCCAACGGCCGCAAGATCGGAGGACACGACACTGCCGACATCTTCCTCACCGCCGCCGAACTCAAAGGGGGGCAACTGAAAAACTCAGTCTCACTCGACCAACTTCTCGCTGCAAAACTCGGCGACGAAACCCGCTTCCGCTCACTCAGTCTCTCGGTCGATGGCGGCGTCGGAGAAGCGACCCGCTCCAGCACTTTGTCCTTTAGCCGAAGCGGCCAACCCGTTCCCGCCCTTCACAATCCCCGCCTCGTTTACAACCGCCTCTTTGGAAAAGAAGACCGGACCCTCGCGGCCAAGCGACAGGAATTGGAGAACTCAGATCACATGCTCGACCTCGTCCTTGAGCATTCGAAATCGGTCCGTCGCAAGCTCGGCAAACAAGATCAGGAGAAATTCGACGAGTATCTCCAATCCGTCCGTCAGATTGAACAGCGTGTCGAGCGTTCCGAAAAATGGCTCGAGATCCCCAAGCCCGAAGTCGATATCGCCGGACTCCATCTTGATGCCGATGACAAAACACCCGGCGAGCTCATCAAGACCATGTTTGACCTCATGTTCCTCGCCATTCAAACCGACTCCACCCGTTTCCTGACTTACCAAATGGGTAACATGAACGGAGCCACTTCCGTGGCCACCAAGTTCCCTTCCCTCCTTGGCTTCGGCAAAAGCCAACACAGCCTCGCCCACGGTTGGAACAAACCCGGAGGTGCCGAAGCACTCGGAAAGTGGGATCGCTTCCGCGCCGAGCAACTCGCCTACTTCCTCCAGCGCCTGCAAGACACACCTGAGAATGACGGCACCCTTCTCGACCAAACCATGGTTCTTTACGGCAGCAGCAACAGTACGACCCACAACAACACCAACTATCCCCTCGTCCTGGCCGGTGGAGATCGCCTCGGCCTCAACCACGGCGGCTACCATCGCTTTGGCTCCGACGTTCCTCTTTCCAACCTCTTTGTCACCATGATGAATCGCCTCGGAGCACCGGCTGCAAAGTTCGTCGATAGTACCGGCGAGATGACCGAATTGGTTTCCTGATTTTCGTCAAATATTCCCGAAGACAAATCGCCATCTCCCGTGATAGTCGTCCATGACGATTCACGAAGCGGCCCACCACGGTTCACTCATGGCAGACGCCTTTGCGATGCCGGTCCACTGGTATTACAATCGCGAGGCCATTGATGAGGACTATCCCAACCTCTCCAACTACCAGGCCCCTCTTCCCCACCACCCCGATAGTATTCTCTGGCGTTCCGAATACACCCCCGTCAACGAAAAGGGCGAGATCCTCCACGATCAGGCCCGGTTCTGGGGACAACGAAACGTCCACTATCACCAGAACCTCCAAGCGGGGGAAAACACCGCCAATTTCAAACTCGCCCGCGAACTCTACAATCAGGTCAAGGCCTCCGGCGAATACGATCCCACCCGCTGGGTCCTTCGCTACATCGAACTCATGCTCACCCCCGGTTGGCATCGCGACACCTATCTCGAAGAATACCACCGCGCCTTCTTCACCAAATACGCCAGGGGAAAAAACGTTTTCAAATGCGGCATCTCGGACGAGCACATCGGCGGCCTCGCCACCGTGCCATCACTCCTCGCCGCCCTCCCTCCCGGTGACCATCGCCAGACCGTCAAAACCCACGTTACCCTCACGCACCGACACTCCAATGTCCTCCGCGCCTCCGACTGCCTCACCCGCCTCCTCCAAGCGATCTCCGATGGTATTCCGCTCCGCGAAGCCCTCATGACCGCCGCCGGCGATTGGTTCTCCACCCGCAAAGCCAACGACTGGTCCCGCCAACCCGACCGGGTCGTCATCGGCCAGCGACTCAGCCCCGCCTGCTACATCGACCAATCCTTCCCTGCCTCTCTCTACCTTGCCTGGAAATACCATGAAGATTTCCCTGCCGCCGTGATCGCCAACGCAAAGGTCGGGGGAGACAACTGTCACCGCGGAGCGGTCGTCGGATCCCTCGTCGCCGCCGAAGTCATGCGCGCCACCGGAGAGTTCGACCTTAAGGCCTTCCTTCCTGATTGAGCAAGTGCAGCCCCGGAACCCGTTTTAACTCGCGACGACTTGCGCGAAACTTACCCGCGTGCTTCGTCATCCGTCCATTCACCCGCTTTCGCCACATCCGAAAACTCTTCGCCTTGAGACTCCGCCTCATCACTCTGATCACGTCAGCCTCTGCCAAACCAGTTCGCCTCTCGATTTCATCAAAGGTCGTGCGATCCTCCCACGCCATGCGGATGATTTGATTCTTCAGTTCGTCCGTCATTTACTATCCATCCTGCCATTCCTCAAAAAAGCAAGCTACGATGATTCTTGAAAAGCATTGCCCATCCTCCGGCCACACTGCTACGGAGCTGCGGCGAATCGTATCGGCCCAATAATCTCTAGATCGCCGAACTTGCCTAATTCGCGCAACTTCGGCACAAAACGTCTGTGCTCAATCTTCTCTACCCCGCCGCACGTGCCGTTCTCTTTCGCCTCGATGCCGAGCGTGCCCACCACCTCTCTATGGCTGGATTACGCAAGACTGAAAAACTCGGCTTGCTCAAGTCCATGACGACCGAACCGGAGTCCAAGCCGGTCACATTCGCGGGACTCACTTTTCCAAACCCCATCGGCCTCGCCGCCGGACTCGACAAGGAAGCCAACACCATCGATGCCCTCGGCCTCCTCGGGTTTGGACACATCGAAGTCGGCACCCTCACTCCCAAGCCACAGGACGGAAACGAAGCCCCCCGCCTTTTCCGACTTCCCCAATATCTGTCTCTTATACACATCTGACGCTGCCGACGATCTACTCTGTGTAGA
>CAJXVQ010000352.1 GCA_913060685.1 uncultured Verrucomicrobiales bacterium | reverse complement strand
TACACAGAGTAGATCGTCGGCAGCGTCAGATGTGTATAAGAGACAGCCTCGGGCCCCTCGATGAATATCCTCATCAACGTGATGGCCATCGTCAGCCTCGTCATCGCAGGCTTGCTTTAAGAGCCCGCTTTACTCTTTTCAAAAACGGCGTTCCCTGTGAACGCCGTTTTTTTTGTGCCCACAAATCAGGTTTTCAGATCCCGGACGTTCAATTCCCCCTCCTTTGTAAAACTCATGTAAAAAGGCATCCGGAGACGATAATAAATACCCAGCTTTCGGTATTGATATCGTTAAACGTTCGGACACATGAAATTACTGCTGCTTTTCCTCACCTTCACTCTCCCTCTCCTCGGAAAGACCCGCCTCTCACTCAGTGACCAAATCATCGAGCCTTCGACTAAAATCGAGCTGATTTTCGATAAGGCCATGGTCACCCCTGACCAAGTTGGCACTACCGTCGAAAACACCTTCCTGAGCATCGAACCCACCTGGATCACCAAGATCACCTGGCGCTCGCAAAACATCGCCACTCTGGATCGATTGAGACCTGCCAAAATCGGAACGACCTACCAGTTCGCACTCTCAAAGCCTCTCACCGCCGTCGACGGCACCATCGTCCCCGCCCAAAAGTTCAAGGCCGTCACCTCCGAATCCCTTCGCGTCGTCCGCAGCCGCCGCGTGGGCTCCATCCGCACCGGCGGTCAGCTCCTGATTTTCAACGACGACGTCAACCCCTCCTCTGCAGCACCTTTCTTCCAGTTCGTCAGCCCGGAAACCGAAGAGCAAAAATCCCAGGTCATCGCTGCCCGCACCCGAAAGGCCACCTGGGGTGACCTCGGCAACCGCTACTACTACAAACCTTCGTGGAACGAACGATACACCGGCAAAAGCATCCGCTACACAAACCCCGCACCCCTCGATTCCGATGTCATTAAGCATGCCATCGTTGTCGAACCCGTCACCCCTCTTCCCATCGGAAACCAATGGTCCCTTCGACGTCTCGCAGACCTTCCCAACGCAGCAGGAACCGCAAGCGCGGACGACATTAATCACTACACCATCGGTAATATCGTCCCCTTCATCGCCAAAGGCATTTTTCCTCTCACTTCCCCTGATCAACCCCGCACCATCCGCGTCGCGCTGAACCAAGCTCTTCCGGTCGATCTCAAGCCTGCCGATTTCCTCAAGCACCTTAGTTTCGCCAACGAAATCGAGGGACTCGAAGCTGTCATCGATAACCGTCGCCTCAACGTCACCCTCAAAGGCAACTTTGGCGATCGTGATTCCTACAAGATCACCCTCGCCAATTCACTTTATTCCGCCGACGGACTTCCCCTCGAAAAGACGATCGTCCAGAACCTCATCTTTACTCGTCTCGCTCCCAACATTCTTCTTCCCAGCTCCGACGAATCACAACTCGCCCGCGGCTCACGCACCTATCAGATCCAATCCATCAACAACCAATCGCTCCGCCTCCGCATCAAGCGGCTCTCCCCCCGCGATCTCGTTCGCGCTTCTCTCGGCTACCGCCACTACACCGGAGACGGACCCAACCGCAAGCGCATCACCAAACGGATCCCCATCCCCTTTGAACTCATCACCGGCAAGGTCGTCGCCGATGAGGAAATCACCATCAATGTCCCCATCGACACTACCCACACCCACACTTTCGATTGGGCCAAGTATCTCCCGAAAAATCAAATCGGTGGAGCCTTCTTCATCTCGATCACCGGCACCAGAGCCGACCACCCCGACCTCAAAAAATCAGAAAGCAAGGTCGTGCAATCACTCGTCCAACTGACCGACATCGGCCTCGCCTGGAAGTTCACCGACGACGACGCCTTCCTCTACGCCTACTCCTGCGAAACCGGCAAAGCGATCCCCGGTGTCCAATTCGACATCTTTGGCGAAGACGCCACTCAACTCGAAAAAGCCACTGCCGATGCCGACGGCACCGCCACTCTCCCTCGTCACGAAAAGCAACGTCAGCTCCGCGCCCGCTACAAAGGCGACTCCCTCATCCTGCCCTTTGACGACTCTCTCCCCACCGTTTCAATGTGGCGCTTTCCCGTCACCTTCGACTGGGGCAACACCCCCGCCGATCGCCGCCTCGTTGATCTCTTTACCGACCGCTCCCTCTATCGCCCCGGCGAAACCGTCCACCTCAAGGGCATCGTGCGCCACCTCAAAAAGGACGACCTACAACTCCCCACTTCCATCACCCCAAAGCTCACCATCACCGATCCCATGCGCCGCTTGATTCTTGAGCAAGACATCACCCTTTCAACCTCGGGATCATTCGACATCACCCACACCCTGCCCGAGACCACGGTCGGCCGCTATTACTTCAGACTCACCTGGCCCAAGGAAATCGAGGCCGCGGAGGAACTCGAGGACTACTGGCAAAAACGGGCCGCCAAAAAATCAGCATCCTTTTCCCACGCCATCTCGGTTCAAGAATTCAAGCGCAACACCTTTGAACTCAAGTCCACCCTCACCGAGACGCTCGCCTACTCCCTCGACGCAAAATACTTCCAGGGCACTCCCGTTGCCAAGGCCCGCGTCAATTGGTATTTCTCCTCACGCCCCACCGGATTTTACCCCGCCGGTCATCGCGACTTTCTCTTCGGTGACCACCGCGGTTATGACTCCGATTACTGGAACCACTACTTCGGCTACAATGATGAAAGCAGCTCTTTCGAGCGCGAAGGATCACACACCGAAAACGGCGAAACCGAACTCGATGACTCCGGTAAACTCGCCATGACTTTCGAGCTCCCCGAGCTCACCTTCCCCACCCCGCGCCGAACCTCTGTCAGCAGCGAAATCATGGATGCCAACAGCCAGACCCTGGGAACATCTGCGTCCACCCTCATCCACTCGTCCGACTTCTACCTCGGCCTCCTCCGCCAGGATTCCATCACCCGAGTTGATCGTGAAATGCCCTTCCGCATCGTTGCCGTCAATCAAAAGGGCAAGGTTCACACCGCTCCGGTCAACGCCACCTTCACGGTCGAACGCGAGGTCAATAAGCAGACCAAATCGAAAGCTCCCAACGGCCGCGTCATTATCAAAAACGAAGCCTCACTCGTCCCCGTCTCCACCCGCGAAATCACCCTCGCCAACGGCAAGCTCGATCTCCCTTTCATCCCGACCGATTCAGGAAAGCACTTCTTCACCCTGACCTCCAGGGATGCTTCCGGACGTGCCGTCAAAACCATCATGAGCCGCCAAATCTATGGCTCCGAGGAATTCCCCTGGGCCTATGAAGCAGGCATGCGCATCAAGCTCGTTCCCGAGAAACGCCGCTACCTCCCCGGCGACACCGCCCGCATTCTGGTCCTCTCGCCCATCGAAGGAGAAGCCCTCATCACCGTCGAGCACGAGAAAGTCACCCGACAGTTCCGCACCCAACTCACTCTCGAAAACCCAGTCATCGAAATCCCCCTTAACGAAGAGGACGCACCCAATGCCTTCGTTTCAGTGCTCATCATCAAAGGCTCAGCCGATTCGAAGCGCAAGGACCCCGAACCCCAGCTCCGCCTCGGCTACTGTGAACTCACCGTCGACCCCGTCGCCTCCCGCCTCCAGGTCGATCTTGCTACCAGCCAAAGCGAAACCCGCCCCGGTGAAATGATCGAGGTCTCCGGCACCGTCATGGATTATAAAAACCAGCCCATCTCCGCCGCCGAGGTCACATTCTACGCAGTCGACGAAGGAACCCTCGCGGTCATGGGATACAACAATCCCGACCCACTTTCGAACTTCCACCAACCCCGCGTTCTTCGCCTTAAAAACGGAACCTCGCTCACCAACTTCATCCCCGAATCCCTCGGCGCACGCGAGTTTGGCAACAAGGGATTCATTATCGGAGGCGGCGAAGCCGACGCCTTTGCAGCAGCAGATGGTGGTGGTAAAGAGGAAGAAAAACCACGCTCCGACTTCAACCCCACCGCCACCTGGAAACCTACCCTTCTCACCGGGGACGACGGCACCTTCACTGCCAAGTTTGAAGCGCCCGATACTCTCACCCGCTACCGCCTCATCGCCGTCGCCAGCCACGGAACTTCCCTCTTCGGAACCGGCATCGGTGAAGCCATCGTAAACAAACCCTTCATGCTCGAACCCGCCCCACCCGCCTTCGCCCATCAAGGCGATCGCATTCGGGTGAAAGCACTCCTCCAAAACACCACCGACACCCTCGGAATTTGGAAAATCACCCTCAAGCTCGACTCCACCACAACTTCTGCAGACCAAGTTCTCACCACCGAAATGCCTGTCGCCGCAAAAGGGCAGGCCACCGTCGAATTCGATGTCACTTTCGCCAATACGGGGACGGCCAAATGGACTTGGTCCGCCGTCCCCACAGCAGTCGGCTGGGGTAAGCCAAACCGGGAACAAATCGCATCTCTCTCCGACTCCGTCGAGTCCACCTTCGAGGTCCGCTACCCCATGCCCCTCCTCCGCGAGATCCAATTCGTCACCTTCAACGACCCCGCCAAAAAGCACAACCTCCTCGAAGGATTCTCCAAAGAACTCGTCGAAGGAAAGGGCCATCTCGAAGTCGAATTCGCCCGCTCCCGCCTCCTCGAAGCCGGCGGTGCCATCGACTACCTGCTCAAATACCCCTATGGCTGCGCCGAGCAGACCACCTCCTCCACCATTCCCTGGATCGCAGCGAAAAACCTCCGTCATCTCGCACCCGGCTTCCAGAAAAAGTCCATCGCCCAGATCGATAAAGCGATCCAAGCCGGAGCGGAGCGTATCCTCGGCATGCAAACCTCCGATGGCGGCATTGCCTACTGGACCGGCGGTCGCACCTCTTCCGACTGGGCCAGCTCATACGCCGGACTTGGACTCGTGATGTGCAAGGAAGCAGGAGCTTCCGTTCCGCAATCCTCACTCGATCGCCTCGCCGGATACCTCTCGTCACAACTTCGTAACCTTTCCACCATCAAGGACGATTACCAACACGAGAACTATGCTCGCTCACTCTACGTCCTCGCCCGCCTTGGCAAGCCCGAGCAAGCCTACCACTCCAAGCTTCTTGAGAAGGTCGACTCCCTTTCTCAATCAAGCCGCTCCTTCCTGGCCCTCGCCATGCACGAAGCCGGTCAGGAAGGCGCACTCAAAGTTCTCGAGGTCGCCGAAAACGCCCGCCCTGCCACCGGATACTGGATGGCTCATCGCAACTCCGTCGCTTTCCAACTCCTCGCTTGGTCCACGATCAAGCCAAACTCGGCACCTTGCGAAGAGTCACTCACCCGCCTCCTCGCCAAGCGCACCCCGCGCGGTCACTGGCGCACCACTTGGGGCAATGCCTGGTCCCTCCTCGCCATGGGCCAATACGCCAAGGCCCATGAAACCTCGCAAGAAGAGATCAACCTCGTCGTTGAGACATCCGAGGGTCCGCAAAACATCGTCATCCCGAAAGACAAAGCCTCACACACCATCAAGCTCCCACTCGAAGGCGGCTTCAAACTCCTCGCGACCTCCAGCGCCAAGACCTACGTCCACAGCATGATCGCCGCGAAGCCAAAAATCGCCCCTGTTCAGCCTGTTTCAAAAAAAGGACTCTCGGTCACCCGGACATTCGAGCGCATCAAGTCTGATGGCACCGCCGAACCACTCACCGATCCCAAAGTCGGCGACCTCGTTAAAGTCACTCTCACTGCGGCTCTCCCGGATCGCTCCATGCGCTACCTTGCCATTGACGACCCTCTCCCATCTTCCTTTCAAGCGGTCAACACCGACTTCAAAAGTCAAACCGGACGGGTCAAAGATCGCAACAACTGGCGTATCTCCCATCAGGAAATCCGCCTCGATCGTGTCCTCTTCTTCGTCGACAATCCTCGCCCCTCATCCGACCTCACCATGACCTATCACGCCAGGATCACCCACGCCGGCGAGAACTTTGTGCCATCAACCAAAGTCGAGGAAATGTATGACCCCACCAGTTTCGCCCTCGGAGCCACCCAAACTCTCACCATCAAATAGCCCTGCGGAACTTCCCAAGGAAGGGCGCTCTCCAGAGCGCCCCTTCTCAAGCAAGCATTCCAAAATTCAGCATTGGACCTTCGGCGTTCGACGTTCATCCTCCTTCCATGAAACCCATCCTGGCCCTCCTCCTCTCGGCGTCCTCCCTCCTGGCCGCCCCGCTAATCAAAATCACCCCCGCCTTCCAAAATCAGAAGATCAAACTCCCCGTCGACCTCGCCATCCCACCCGATGGCTCCGACCGACTTTTCCTGGTCCAACAGTTCGGTAAAATCACCATCCTCCCCAAGGACCGATCCTCGTCCGAAGAAATCACCTTCCTCGACGTCACCGACCGCCCCCTCATCAAACAGCAATTCGAAGAAGGCCTCCTTGGACTCGCCTTCCACCCCGACTACGCCAAGAACCGCAAGTTCTACATCTACTACTCTCTTCAGGATCCGAAGCACACCCGCGTCAGCGAAATGCAGACTTCAGCTGACGACCCCAACAAAGCCGACCTCACCACCGAGCGCGTCCTTCTCGAGGTCCCCCAACCCTTCTGGAACCACAACTCCGGCAACATCCTCTTCGGACCTGACGGCTTCCTTTATATTTCCATCGGAGACGGCGGCAAATCCAACGATCCCCAACGATTCTCCCAAAACACCTTCGTCTACAATGGCAAGATCCTTCGCATCGACGTCGACTCCCGCGCCGGCAATCGCCCCTACGGACTCCCCGACGACAACCCCTTCCTTGACAAACCCGGCCACCATCCCGAGATCTTCGCCCTCGGCCTCCGCAATCCCTGGGGCCTCAGCTTCCACCCCAAGACAAAAGAGCTCTGGGCTGCCGACGTCGGCCAGGGAGCCTACGAAGAAATCAACATCATCAAAAATGGCGGCAACTACGGCTGGTCTTTCGTCGAAGCCACCCATCCCGCCAATGCGCGCACTGACAAACCCTCCAAGGAACTGACCTTCATCGATCCCATCCACGAATACGGTCGGGGTGATGGCATCTCCATCACCGGTGGCCTCCACTATCGCGGCACCGCCGTCCCCGCCCTCCAAGGCAAATATCTCTATGGCGATTGGGGCTTTGGTACCCTCTGGGCTCTCGACCATAAAGAGGGCAAATCGACCAACGCCAAGATCTTCACCCGCCCAAAGAAGCAGGAAAAATTCCGCCCCACCGCCTTCGTCGAAGACGCCAAAGGCGAACTCCTCATCCTCTCCCACGACCACAAAATCTACACCATCGCACCAAAGTCTGTCTCTTATACACATCTGACGCTGCCGACGATCTACTCTGTGTAG
>CAJXVQ010000351.1 GCA_913060685.1 uncultured Verrucomicrobiales bacterium | reverse complement strand
TCTACACAGAGTAGATCGTCGGCAGCGTCAGATGTGTATAAGAGACAGCTCCTAGACCGCCCCCAACCTCTTCCGAAACTCCCCCGGCGGACATCCCACCGCAGACTTGAACTGCCGCGTCAGCGACGACTGCTCGCTATATCCGCAGCGTAACGCGATCTCCGCGATCCCCAACTCCGTATCCCGCAGCAATTGTGCCGCCAGCTCAATGCGCACCTTCCTCACGAACTGCCCCACACTCATCTTAAAGACCCGCTTCACCCGCCGTTCCAAATGCGCTGCCTTCATCCCCGCAATCTTCGCCAAACTCTGCACCGTGATCTCTTCATCCATATGATCATGCACCCAATCCACCACCCGACGAAGCCCCGCCATCTTCAGATCCCCCACACTCGGCGTATCAAGATCACGTGAAATCGAAACCAACCCCGTCACCAAGCCCGCCTCATCCTTCAGCAAAAACTTACTCGCCAAATACCACCCCAGCGAACCGTCACGATTCGTAATCAGCTCCAACCGATCCGTGAACTCCCTCCCCCGCAGCAGAACCTCCTCATCCTGCCTCTGGTAAACCGACGCCAACTCCTGCGGAAAAAGCTCTTCGGCCCTCCGCCCAATCACCAGCTCCTCCGAGATCAACCCCAGCCGATGCGCAAACGCCGGATTTGCGGCCCGATAAACCCGGTCCGCATCCTTCACACAAAAAACAATATCCGGAATCACCCGGAAAATCCGATCCACCATCTCAAGATCCATCTCAGTTCATCCTCACTTCCAATCTTCCCCATGACAAGAATGGAGCGTCGCCACTTCTTCCCTCATCCGCTCATGCAGAATCTCAAAGTTCGGAACCACTTTCTTAGATTTGAATCCAGCCCCCTCCTCGCGGATCTTCCCAAGAAACCCCACGACCACGCAACAACTGTCCATCAGCAACCAACAAATCTTCTTCCTCCTACCGCAAGCTGACAAACCTTACGCTCAAAATCATTGAATAATTGGCCCCAATCACGAGCCCCTTTGTCCAATTTGACCATTGTCAGTGAGTCATACGGTCAAGATTTCCTCCTCATGACACGCTAGCTTAGGGGAAATGTCTGAAAGCCCTTCAACCTCTCAAATGGCAGCCCGGGTTCCTTCTCTGGAGTTCGTCGATCAGGCCTGCGAACTCGCCGCCGAACTCCTCGCCGCACCCCGCACCGCCATCGAGCAGAAGGAAGCCGCCAAAATGTCCCGCCTCCTCGCTGACCCCGATGGCAAGGAACTCACCTTCCACCTCGCCGACGAAGTCTTCCGCCCGCCCGGCTCCACCGCCCAGGCCGCCACCTTCCGCCGACTCGTTAAAACCCACGGTATTCCCAAATACCTGCGCCCACACGAACGCGCTCTGATGCGACTCGGCGTCTTCGCTTCCCGCTTCCTCCCCGCCATTGTCATGCCCGCCGTCACCGCGCAGATCCGTAAAGACAGCCAACGCGTCATCCTCGCCCGCGAAGAAAAACCTCTCGCCGACTACTTCTCCAAACGCTCCAAAGTAAACCTCAACCTCCTCGGCGAAGCCATCCTTGGAGAACAAGAAGCCCAAAACCGCCTCGAGCAAAATCTCGAACTCCTCGCCAAACCCGAGTGCCACTATCTTTCGGTTAAAATCTCCGCCATCTTCTCACAGATCAACCTCCTCGATCAAGTAGGCACCCTCGCCATCATTCAGACCCGCCTCCGCCAACTCTACCGTACTGGAAAATTTATCAATCTCGACATGGAGGAATACCGCGACCTCGACCTCACCTGCGAGGCCTTCAAGCGAACCCTCGACGAACCTGAGTTCGAGAACCTCGAAGCCGGCATCGTCCTCCAGGCCTACCTCCCCGACTCATTCCTCGCCCTCCAGGATCTCACCACCTGGGCTAAAAAACGGAAAGCAGGCATCAAGATTCGCATCGTGAAAGGAGCCAATCTTGCCATGGAGAAGGTCGAAGCCAGTCAGCACCACTGGGAACAGGCCCCTTACGATGACAAGACCGATGTCGATGCCAACTACAAGCGCCTCCTCCACTTCGCGATGCTCCCCGAGAACGCGAAACACGTCCGTATTGGCGTTGCCTCCCACAACCTCTTCGACATCGCCTACGCCCTCCTTCTCCGCGAGCAAAATGGCGTCGAAGACCGCGTGGAACTTGAGATGCTCGAAGGCATGGCCAACGAACACGCCCGGGCCCTGGAGAAAAAAGGCTCTCCCGTCCTCTTCTATGCGCCCATCGTTAAGAAGGAGAACTTCCACTCCGCCATCGCCTACCTCGTTCGCCGTCTCGATGAGAACACCTCGCCCGAAAACTTCCTCGCCCACGTCTTTTCAATGAAGCCCGGCGATGCCGCCTTCAAAGAACAAGAGGCCCGTTTCCGAGATTCCTGCGCTCGTATTCCCACTGTCAAAGCCGGCCCCAAACGCACGCAAGACCGCTCCCTGGGTGGCATGACCCGTCCCGGTCATGATCCCTCCCCTTCCAGCGAAAACACGGCCGGGACGGATCATGCCACTTTTGAAAACTCCCCTGAAACCGACTGGGTCCTTCCCGCCAACCGAGCTTGGCTGAATCAGGCCATCTTAAATTACGCACCCGACACTCCGCCCGCTCTCGCCGACATGGAGGGAATTCATGCCGCTCTTGAGACCGCCACAAACTCCCAGTGGGCGACGACCCCCCCGATCGAGCGCGCCAACCTCCTCCGCCGCACCGCCACCGAACTCGAAAATGACCGTGATCGTCTCATCGCATGCATGCGGCTTGATGCGGCAAAGCGACCCTTCGAAGCAGATGTCGAGATCTCCGAAGCGGTCGATTTCGCGAACTATTACGCAGACCGTACTTTGGATCCTGCTTTCCTCGATGGCACCACACCCACTCCGCTCGGCACCATCGTGGTCACACCACCGTGGAACTTCCCTTGCGCCATTCCCTGCGGCGGCATCCTCGCAGCCCTCGCTACTGGCAACCCGGTCATCATAAAACCAGCACCGGAGGTCATTCAGACCGCCTGGGAAATGGTCCGTTGCCTTTGGAAGGCCGGCATCCCACGCGACGCCCTGCAATTCCTCCCCTGCCCGGACAATGAAGTCGGTCAAGCCCTCGTCTCTTCATCGCACGTCGCCGGGGTCATCCTCACCGGATCGTCCCTGACCGCTGATCTTTTCCAAAGTTGGAATCAGGATCTCAAGCTCTTCGCCGAAACTTCCGGCAAGAATGCCCTCATCATCACCTCTTCCTCCGACCCCGATCTCGCCATCAAGGATCTCGTGAAGTCAGCCTTCTATCACTCCGGCCAAAAGTGCTCCGCCGCTTCCCTCGCTCTCATCGAGGCCGACCTCTACGATAGCCCCGCTTTCATCGCCCAACTCAAGGATGCCGCCGCCTCCCTTCCCGTCGGAGAAGCCACCGATCCCGCCGCCATCGTCACCCCGCTCATTCAGGAACCCGGTCCAGATCTCCTCCGCGGACTCACGCGACTTGACGAAGGAGAAACGTGGCTCCTTGAGCCCAAGCAGCACGGACCGAACCTCTGGTCTCCGGGAATCCGCCTCGGAGTCAAAGCAGGCTCATGGATTCATCAAACCGAACTCTTTGGCCCCGTCCTCGCCCTCATCCGTGTCGAGAATCTGGAAGATGCCATTAACATCCAGAACTCCTTGGATTTCGGCCTCACCGGCGGCATTCACTCACTCGACCCCGATGAAATCTCCCGTTGGCGCGAATCAGTCGAAGTGGGAAACGCCTACATCAATCGTCCAATTACGGGAGCCATCGTACGGCGCCAACCCTTTGGAGGATGGAAACGCTCATCAGTTGGCCCCGGCGCCAAAGCCGGCGGCCCGAACTATCTTACCCAGTTCTCCCACTGGGAAGACAACAAGCTCCCTGCTCGACAAGCCGATCCCGAGCCTCACGTGCTCGAGTTACTTGAGGAATTCGAAAACAATGAAGGCCTCGTCACCGCGGCCCGCAGCTACGCCTACTGGTGGAAGGAGGAATTCTCCAAGGAACACGACCCCTCAAATCTTCTTGGTGAGACAAATCACTTCCGCTACCGGATCGCACCTGAAGTCTTGATCGAAAACCCCGACAACCTTCAAATCATCGCCGCAGCCACCGTTGGCACGAAAATTGTAAAGCATTCCAGCCATCCGCTCGCCAAACAACTTCCAGAAAAAGCCCTCGCCAACGGTCGACTCGAACTCCTCAACTATCTCCACGAGCAAGCGATCAGCGAAACCACCCACCGCCACGGTCGGGTTGCAAACTGACGATTGCGGAACTTCTTTTTTCGGAGTCACCAAGAGTGGGAAACCACCAAGAAGGGCGAATGGAATCGAGAGAATTTTAGAATACTCTTGCCAGGACTCTTCATCACCGAGTCTAGTCAATCCATCCGCAGGAGTCACGCCCTGAGAGGAACCGCACCTCCACTCTCGACTCAACCATGCCGCTCGATCCTACCGAATTCCGTCAACGCACCCGCTTCATTGTGAAACTGGGTCGCGCTTTGCACGACTGCGGATCCACCAGCGAACGCATTGAGCGACACCTCACCAATGTCACCACCATGCTGGGGCTCAAGGGGAGCTTCCTCGTCAGCCCCACAACCTTCACCTGTGCCTTTTGGGAAGACGATGAACTCGATCAATTCGTGCACATCGAGCGCGTCGAGCCTGCCGACTACAACCTCGGACGCCTCTGGGAGATCGACCACCTGGTCGAAAGCATGGAACTTGGAAAAACGGATTTCACCCATGGCCTCGACGAGCTCAAACGCCTCAACGAATCCCCTCCCAACTACGCGCTCCCTGTCGACGCCTTCTCCTGGATCCTAACCGGTGGATGTTTTGCCACTCTTCTATCCGGGAATCCCTGGAATGCCGTGATTTCCGCCCTCATCTCGGTTCTGATCTTCCTTGTTGTCCGCCAAACATCCCGCCACCCCAGCTGGAAGCAGGTCGCGACCATCATCGGAGCAATGGCCGCGGGACTCCTCGCAAGTGGGATCGCCGCCGCCGGGCTCCCGATCAATCCCCCTCTGGTCGTTCTCTCTTCAATCATCATCTTCATCCCAGGTCTCGCGCTCACCGTTTCTCTCACCGAGATCTCAGCCGGACATCTCATCTCAGGATGCTCCCGCCTGGTCGACGCCCTGATGACTCTCCTCAAGCTCTTCTTTGGCGCCGTCAGCGGGATCGCCATGACACGTTTCTTCTTCGACGCCGTTCCCGGAGTTTTCGATCAACTCGATGACCTCTCCGACATGCCTTCCTGGCGGGTTTGGCCCGCTTTGATTGGTCTTTCTCTCTCCTTGGGCATCGGACTCAATATCCCGCGCCGGCGAGTTGGCTGGGGAATCCTCGCCGTCCTCATTGCCTTCAGTTCGGCGACTCTTGGAGAAAAGACTTTTGGAATCTTTGCCGGAATCTTCCTCGGCGCCCTCGCGGTCGGCCTTTACGCAAATCTCTTCTCCCGACTCACCCGCGGCCCCGGTTCAATTCTCATGACTTACGGTGTCATCGTTCTCGTTCCAGGGAGTAAGGTCTACTCCATTCTCAACGAGTGGGTTTCCGGAGAAACCATCCTGCCCAGCCAAAGCGGTAGCACCGCCCTCATGGCCTTCGTCTCCCTCACCGCCGGACTCCTCTTCTCAAACGCCTTCCTCCCTCCACGTAAAAGCCTGTAAGAACCACCCATGCGGGAACCCGGATTGGTGCTAGATTGAAGAGCAACCTCTCGTAAAAAGTCACAACTCTATGCCTCTCACGCTTCGATTCATCTCCCTTGGCTTCCTGACCATCACGTCCGCTGCTTCGGGGGCCTCGCCGATCAGCTTCAATGAACAGATTCGCCCACTTCTCACAAAGAACTGCACCACCTGTCATGGCGGAGTCAAAAAGGCGGGCAACGTCTCTTTTCTTTACCGCGACGATGTCCTAGGGAAAGGCAAGTCCGGCCGCCACGTCGTGATCCCTGGTGATCCCGCCAAATCAGAATTGATTCGTCGACTCAAGACCGACAACCCGGATGATCGCATGCCCCCACCCGATCACCACCCCGAAGCAATCCCCGCCAAGGACATCGCTCTCTTTGAACAGTGGATCGCCGAGGGTGCCGAGTGGGGAGACCATTGGGCCTTCGTCAAACCCACGATGCCAGGCACGCCAGCGGTTGTGAAATCAAGTTGGCCCAGACAAGAGTTCGATCACTTCATCCTCGCCTCGCTCGAACAGGCCGGGCTTACGCCCTCTCCTCCTGCTTCCCCGACCGCCTGGCTTCGCCGTATCAGTCTCGACCTCACCGGACTTCCTCCCACTCTTGAGGAACATCAGGCCTTCATGACTGCTGTTTCCGCTGATCACCAAAAGGCCAGGGAATCTGCCGTCGATCGACTCCTCGCCTCGCCCGCCTACGGCGAGCACATGGCCGCGATGTGGCTCGATCTTGCCCGCTACTCCGACACCTTCGGCTTCGAAAAAGACCCGCACCGCAATATCTGGCCTTTCCGCGACTGGGTCATCAGGTCCTTCAACAAAGACCTTCCCTTCGACCAATTCACCCTAAAACAACTCGCCGGAGATCTGATCGAAAACCCCGCACCCGAGGACCTAATTGCGAGCTCATTTCATCGCAACACCCAGAACAATACCGAGGGCGGCACCGACGATGAAGAATACCGCATGGCCGCCGCCATGGACCGGGTCAGCACGACTTGGACCGCCTGGAACGGCACCACCTTTGCCTGTATCCAATGCCACTCGCATCCCTACGAACCGATCCCACATGAGGACTACTACCGCTTTCTCGCCTTCTTTAATAACTCCGAAGACATTGATCAAAACAACGATTTCCCGCGAACCAAAGTGGCCAACGACCCCGACCTCCAGGCCGAGTCTGTCATGCTCGAGAAACAGATTCGCCAAACTCGAAAAGAACTGAATCACCAAGCCCGCGACCGCGCTCTAGGCATCAAGGATTGGTCGCTTTTCGAAGCCACCTCCAGTGCCACCACTCCCGACACCGGAAAAGTTCAGCAGCAAGAAAATGGAGACTTTCTCTCCTCCGGCACCAATCCGACCCGCGCCGTCTTTGCCCTCACTGCTTCCGCCACTCCTTTCTCCGCCCTTCGCCTTTCCATCCTTCCGCTGAGCGACAACCCCGCCGAGTGGGATGAACAAGGTGCAGTCGCCTCCCGGATCGAAGCCACCTTGATTGCACCCGATGCTGTCTCTTATACACATCTGACGCTGCCGACGATCTACTCTGTGTAGA
>CAJXVQ010000350.1 GCA_913060685.1 uncultured Verrucomicrobiales bacterium | reverse complement strand
CGAGATCAGCCTCGGTCTCGTGGGCTCGGAGATGTGTATAAGAGACAGCCCCCCCTTTATCTCCTCGCCCGTTTCCGAATCATCCCTGAAACGAAGTACCACATCATCCACAAAACTCCGCCGATCAATCCCGTCGCGGCGAACCAATCGCCATAAGCGGCATAAAGCGTCACCTGCCCTTCAGCTGGCACGTAAACCGAAGCCAGTAAATACCCCCCGTGGAAATGGCTGCCATTTTCATCAACCAGTTCCTGCCTCTCCTTGGTGTAAGGATCAACCAGTGAACCAGCCGCTGTCACAACTCCTGTCACCCCGCGATTCGCGCACCGCACCATCGGACGTCTCAGCTCGATACAGCGGAAGAGCGCGTTCCGATAATGCTGCGATGCCCCCTCGCTCTCTCCGAACCAGCCGTCATTGGTAATATTGACCAAAAACTGCGGCTCATTTCGCACAAATTTGCGAGTCACCCGCCCTACCGTATCTTCAAAGCAGACCGAGGGCATCAGCCCAACTTTCTGCCCGTCCAATTCCACCTCGATGGGATCGAAATTCTGCCCGGATGTGATCCCGTTCCCAAACTCCACCCCCGCAGCATCATAATAAAGCTCTCTCAGAAAGGGCAAATCCGGAATATATTCGCCCAAAATCACCAAGTGGTGCTTTTGATAGCTCTCCCGCCGTCCCATCCCATCGTCAAGGATCAGGGAATTGAAGACATCGGCTTCAGCATCCATCGGATTCCCCCCCGACACTTCATTCAAACCTGTCACGAAGGTGAAGTCTCCGAGGCTCTTCACATAATCAAAAATGCTCTCTAATCCCGGACCACCCTTCGTTGTTCCATCTGCCGCCAAATTCAAATAATCCGGCAGACAGGCTTCGGGCCAAACCACCAAATCCGGAGTTTTGATCTCCACAATAACCTCCTCATTTTTAGCCTCCAAAAGAGCGCGTCCCGCCTCGGCTTCGACCTCAGCCAGCCCCTTCTCGGTCAGATTCAAAAAACCGTCAACAATCTCACGGGATTCCCATAGAACCCTCCCTGCAATTTGAGGAATGTTTTGCTGCACCAACAGAACGCGCCCCTCAATCTTTGGAGCATTCGTGACCGAGGTCAGCCGCATCGTGCCCGAGGTGAAGGCCAACATCATCACCAGCAAGGCCGTCGCGAAATCCCAATGGAGCATCTTCACTTCATTCGCTCGAAACTGGAGGTAAAAGCGGCGACCGGTCTGCACCGCCACCGCGCTCAAGAAAACCGGTAAAAACGAAAGCCCGATCACGCCAACATACTCGGCGTTCTGCGCGAGGATGAGATTTTTGGCAAAAGTCACCCCGAGTCCGTTCCAGCCAAATCCCGTCATGAGCCATCCGCGCACCCATTCCAGGCCACACCAGAACCCGCCCAGAACAGCAGCATATCCCAAACTCGCCGCACTCTGGCGAACGCGATCACGGATTCTTCTGGCGCTCTGATAAGTCCCCCGCCAAGGATTTGCCGAACCCGCCGCAAATGCCCCGAAGATCCCAAAATACAGCGAAAGGTAAGCGGACAAGGCCACTGTTCCCGGCCAAGTCACCGAACCCAACCATTTCAGGTTAATAACCCAGAACCCCATTCCGGCGATCCACGCCAGACCAAATCCCCGCAGTCGCCGACGCTTGTCCTTCACCGTCCAAAGCAACGGAAAAAGAACCCACATCCAGCCCCAGACCAACCAAGTATGGTCAAAGGGTGCGAAGCTCAGTGCAAGCGCCACTCCGCTCAGCGCAGCCGTGAGAATTTTCAGGGGGCCTCTCATTTAGCCCATCCGTTCGTAAGCATCTTTCTCAAGAGCAGTCCAAAGAGAATCCAAGGCTCCCTGCACTCCTTCGCGGCTCTCTCCTTTTCCGAAGAGATAGTATTTGATCTTGGGCTCGGTCCCCGAGGGCCGAACCGCAAAGCGCCGGCCATCCGCCAGATCCACAAAAAGCATCGCCGCCTCCGGAATTTCGTCGCCCTCCTGATCGTAAAAACCACCCTTCGCATAATCGCGAACCGCGACCGCCTTGGAGCCATCGATCTCCCCGGGAGGATTGGTGCTGTAGGATTCGACCAAGGCCGCGATTTTGCGTGCGCCTTCGCCCCCTTCCATCACGAGCGATTGCCCCTGCTCGAGGTGCACCCCGAATTCCGCCCAAACCTGATCACGCAGTCCCGCGATTGTGGTGCCCTCGGCCATGGCATAGGCCGCCAATTCGGCGAACATGACTGCCGAGGCATTCCCGTCCTTATCGCGAACAAAGTCGGACCCGAGATAGCCGTAGCTTTCCTCTCCGCCGAAGACGAAGAACTTGGAATACTCCAAGCGGAGCTTCCGGCTCTCCTCCTCGGTCAGGCTGCGGTAATCGCCCTTTTTATCAGCAGGAATAGAGTCCTCATACTTCTTGAGTTTCTCTCCGATATACTTAAACCCGGTTAATGTATCGACTACGCTAATGCCGTATTTTTCAGCGACAGCACTCTGTAGCTCAGTTGTTACCAGCGTTTTAATCAACACCGCGCGACTGCGATTACTCTCGGTGAGCCAACCAAGCTCAAACATTGACTTAATACGATACCAACCGAGTAAAGAACCGATCTGGTTACCTGTTAACAACTCCATTTCACCGTCCCCATTCCGCACAGCGACTCCCATCCGATCGCAGTCGGGATCAGTCGCGATGACGGCATCAGCCCCCACCTCTTCCGCGAGAGCAATGCCCTTTGCGAGCGCAGCCGCGTTCTCAGGATTGGGCGATACCACCGTTGGGAATCGTCCGTCGCCTCCATCCTGTTCGGGCACCGTCACGACCTCAAATCCCAGCTCACGAAGCATTGGGACAATAATGATTCCACCGGTTCCGTGGAGGTTGGTATAAACCACTTTCGCCTTACGACCTTCAAGAAGATCCGGACGCAGCAGCACCGTCTTCAACTTATCCATATAAATCCGATCCATTTCAGCACCGAGCATGGTCAACTTACCCTGCTCCGACTCCGGAAGCGGTTCGTAGCTCTCACTGTCCAGCGCATTCACCTCGGAAATCACCCCTGAAGCATGGGGCTCAACCAACTGGCCGCCGTCATCAATGTAAGCCTTGAAACCATTGTCATGCGAAGGATTGTGGCTCGCAGTCAGGCAAACTCCGGAATCCGCCCGAAGGTGACGAATCGCAAAGGAAATCTCGGGAGTGGCGCGCTCGGCTTCAAAGAGATAGGCATCGCAGCCCAAGTCCGTGGCCACTTTGGCGCAGGTTTCCGCAAAATCCCGTGAGAAGTGACGTGTGTCATGCCCGATCACGAGCGATGGCTTGCCCTCTCCGGCAAAACTCTTCCGAACGTAAGTTACGAGCCCCACCATGGCCCGCTTGAGATTGAAAAAATTCATCGCCGCCGTGCCCACACACGGATGCTCGGGACGATCGAGCGGACCACCGACTCCTTGCTCGGCTTTGGTCACAATACTGCCAACTGTCCGACCGCGTAAACCGCCGGTGCCAAATGCCATCGTCTTGAAGAAGCGGTCATCGATTTCCTGCCATGCGCCAGCCTCGAGCAGCTCGGTAATTGCAGCCACGCCAACCGGAGATTCCGTCCCCTGAAGATAGAGGTCAATATTGGCACTCGTCTCGGCGGAGACATCGCCCCGTTGCACGGCTTTATCGAGAAGGGATTTCCATTCGCTCATTACGCGGGCGATGCTAGAACGGCAGCGCGCAATGTCCATCCCTCGCCTTCAAGAAATCATCTCACGCTCGCTCAAGAAGCGGCAATCTCTCCAAAATTCCGAAACCGACCTCATCCGACTCATCGATGGCTCGGGAGATGAATTGCCCGGAAACATCCTGGAAAGCTATGGCGAGGGCTGGCTCATTTCAACCACCGGCCCCGGTCTCAACCCCGAACTCCGCGACGCCCTCGCGAGCTTTGGAAAACCTCTCTACTGGAAACGCCTCGACCAACATCAAAAAGAATCGCCCGTCCACGTCAGCGGACCTGAAATTCCCGGGTTTTTCACCGGAATGGAGAACGGGCTGAAATGCCGCCTCTCTTTTCAATCGGGCTATTCCCAGGGAATCTTCCTTGATCAGAGGGACAACCGGGCGGCATTACGCGCGATGGTCAAACCGGGCGATACCGTCCTCAATACCTTTGCTTACACCGGTTTCTTCTCCGTCGCCGCCGCTGCCGCCGGAGCCGTGACCTCAACCCTGGATCTCTCACAAGTCTATCTCGACTGGGCTCGCGAGAATTTTCGACTCAATGACATGCCGCCCGAGGATCATTTCTTTTGTAAAGGCGACACCTTCCATTGGCTGCGGCGTTTTGCGAAGCAGAGCCGAAAATTCAACGTCATCATTCTCGATCCTCCCACCTTTTCACGTGACGACAAGGGTAAGGTATTCCGGGTCGAGAAGGACTACGGACGACTCTTCGAACTCGCTGCAGCCTGCATCGTACCCGGAGGAAAAATCCTGGCCTGCACCAACTACCGGGGCATGAGCACTCAAGACTTCATGGCCCAGCTTAGCGGAGCCAGACTCGAAGCCGCCGAAATGCCCGACGATTTCACGGATTCGCCCTACCTCAAATCGGTCTGGGCCACCTTCCCATAAAAAACGCCACTTCAGATGAAGTGGCGTTTTTTGAAAATTTAAAGCGCGAGACCTTTATCCACCGATCTGGGTGCTTCCTTGGAGAGTCGCACCCTCTTCCATGCTGAGTGTCTTGGTCTTGATATCCCCCTTGAGGAATGACTTCTCCTTGAGCTCGCAACGGTCTGACGAAATCGTGCCTTCAACCCGGCCGTAAAGCTTCACCTCACCCGCTTTGACATCACCTTTAATGTTGGCGTTCTCCGCGATGGTGACCTTGCCCTTATCGGAGATGATCTCACCATCGATTTTTCCGTCGATGATCATGTCGTTGGAAAATTTGATCGATCCGGTGATCTCGATCCCTTGGGTCAGGACGTTGGTTGCGTTTGCCATAATGTTGGGCAGACTTGAACAGTTTTCATGGGCACTGGCAATGCCATTTTTGGGAAAGCTTTTGACAAAATGGCTCCCAAAGCGGACCTCTCTGTCGTGAGTTTTGCCAGCCAATTTGAAACGCTCATGAAGGAGCCCACTCCTCTCATGCGCCGTTTTCGTAAGTTAATCGAACCCTGTCCGGATGAGCAACTCGAATCAATGGCCCGCCAAAGCCAAACCCTCACCCGTCGCCACTTTGGCCGAACGATGCGCCTCTTCGCGCCGCTCTACCTTTCCAATGAGTGCGTCAACAACTGCCAATATTGCGGGTTTTCGCGCGATAACCCCATCCTCCGGACAACCCTGACTGTCCCCCAGGTCGTCGCCGAGGCCAAGCACCTCTACGATCAGGGCTTCCGGAACATTCTTCTCGTCGCAGGCGAGCACCCAAAATTCGTGTCCGAAGGGTATCTCCAGAAGTGCATTGACGCACTCAAAGCCCTTATTCCCACCATCGGGATCGAAGTCGGACCGATGGAAGACGATCAATATGGCGAATTAGTCGATCATGGCGCCGAAGGCTTGATCGTTTACCAGGAGACCTACCATCAACCAACCTACGAAGTCTTGCACACGTCGGGCCCCAAAAGGAAGTTTCACTGGCGACTCGATTGCCCCGAGCGTGCCTACGCGGGTGGCTTTCGTCGCATCGGGATCGGCGCGCTCTTCGGCCTCTCAGAATGGCGACATGAGGCCATCGCGCTCGCCACCCATCTTGACTACTTGATGCGGCATTGCTGGAAAGCGAGTTTCTCGATCTCCTTTCCCCGCATGCGCCCGCACGCCGGTAATTACCAATACACCCCGGACCCTCAGCTTTCGCTCGATGACCGCAGCTTGGTGCAATTACTCACCGCTTTCCGGATGTGCTTTCCCCAGGTCAGCATCGTTTTATCAACCCGCGAACCCGCCGATCTTCGCGACTCGCTTTTCCCACTCGGCGTGACCCACATTTCCGCCGGCTCCCAAACTGATCCGGGCGGATACACGGGCACCGGAACCGAAGATCTCCACCTGACGATCAAAGGCCGCCGCGTCGAAATCGAGGAAGGCGCGTCCTGCGATCGGGCCACCGGGCAGTTCGAAATCGACGATAAACGACCGGTCGACGAAATTGCCCGCTTACTCAAAACCCAGGGATTCGACCCGGTCTGGAAGGACTGGGATCCCGCCATTCTAGCCAACTCATGACACTCACAATTAATGGCGAAAAACGCGAAGTCACCGATGACTTCGCGTTAACAAGCCTTCTCGCCAAACTCGGCCTGGCCGAAAAACCAGTCGTGATTGAACTCAACCACGAGGCTCTTCCGCCCTCACAGTTTCACGAGTGCCAATTATGCGACGGCGATCAACTCGAGATCATCGTGATCGCCGCCGGAGGATAAAGATCTATTCTTCGGCTCCCTTTGGCTTTGGAGTTTGGGCCGCCTGTTCTTGGCGTGGCTCAGGGTTGGGATCATCTTTTTTGATGATCACGGTGACAACCAGGACGGCAATCACAATCATAAGACAACCAAGGAAGATATACTGCATCATTGCCATATTTCGCTGGAGACGAACCATGGTGTCGCCGACTTTTTCTTCGGTATTCTGGACATTCTGGAAAAGATTCTCCATGCGAATATCAGAGTCACGCATCCTCTCCTGAACCCGATCAAAGGTCTTCATGGTCGCCTTTCCAGTGTCATCCATTCCTTTGAGCGTATCATTGAAACCGTCCATGGATATGGCGAGTCTGTCATCCTTATCACTGTTACGCTTCATTTGACCATGAATCTCTTCAAGGGCTTTCCCCACCGTTCTCTGAGATTTACTGAAACGATCCAGGCCTTTCATCGCCTCCGGCAAATGCACCAAAGACTCTCTGAGAATTAAATTATTATCATTCTGTGACTCCAATTGTCCACGGATCGCACGGACCAAATCCACCATCTCAAGATATCCTTCGGAGATCCGGTTTAGCTGTTGATCGCGCTTGGAAGGGCGACGCCAGAAGGCCCACTTGCCCGTCTTTTCTTCAGGAGGGGACATCATTTCAGCACGATCGCTCCTGTGAGACATCACTTGCATTTCCTCGGACTTTGATTTTTTCGCGGCCGCTACTGCCGCAATCGCCGCTGCATCTGGAATTTTAGATGAGAGCTCCTCCTCTTCTTCTTCGTCATCCTCAGCATCGTCGTCCGAGGGAAGATCTTCCCAGTCTTTTTCGGGCGCATCATTCTCGGTCTGTCTCTTATACACATCTGACGCTGCCGACGATCTACTCTGTGTAGA
>CAJXVQ010000349.1 GCA_913060685.1 uncultured Verrucomicrobiales bacterium | reverse complement strand
ACATCGTGAATGTGGGCTCGGTGGGCGAGCCCCGAAATCCCGATGACTTGCGCGCACGTTACGTCATCTATGACTCGGAAACACGCTTGCTCGATTTTCGGCGCGTTGAGTTCGATATCGTGGCCTATCGCGAAGATCTGGAAGCCACCACCCTTGCCCTCCGTCCCTTCTTCCTAAGAGTCTACGAGCAAGTGATCGAGGGACGTGAGGTCGTCGTTTCAAATGGAGGAAGCCTTGTCGATATGCAAGTGGCCCACGACTCCGCGGCCCTGGTGAACCTCGGGCACGGCTCCAATGTCGTGCAGTTCAACCATTCCGGTCTCTTGCTGGACAGCGCCAAAAATACCCGGACACCCACAATGATCCTGGGAGCAGTGGCCGCGATCGCCATGGCAGCCTTTGCCTATTGGGTCTTTGGGTCGGACAGTCCGACCCCACCAAATCAGCAGCCAATCGTCGTTGTTGAGGAAAAGGAAACATCAGCTCCCATCAAGAAGGAGCAAGTTGAAGAGGAAAAGTCCGACGACCGTATCGCGGAGGTTTCGGAGCCTGTACCCGAGGTGACCACCCCGGAACCCAAGATGCCCACGGAAAGGCCCGAGCCCGAGCCGGAACCTCCCGCACCCAAACCAATTCCGGAGCCGCCCAAGAAGACGATCCAGAGTGCCTGGTGGCGGATGGATAAAGATGCGGAAAAAGGCCCTCTTATCGACGAAGCCGGCCTAGTCAAACTCGTCTCAGTTGCTAATGGCAGATCCATTAGCGCCATCGCGCCGGATCCGGTTCCCCTTAACCAAATCGAAAATAAATCAGCTCTCTTCAATGGCATTTGGAAAGAGGCAGAAGTGGATGATATTTTCGTCCTCAGTTCCAAGCACTCATTCACCTTTGAAGGCTGGTTTGCCACCAAGCCGACTCGTGGCGAACGCATCTTCCTACTTGGAACGCGCACCGGGGAGGGCCAAGATAAGCGGGGATGGCGCATTGACCTCCTGCCACCCGGACGCGGACAAAGCGAAGGCCAGATGAGCTTTTTTTACGACTCGGGCGACAAAAGAATCCAGGCTCTGGCCGAAGCAGTCACTGTCGCTGATTCCAAGCCCCACCACTTTGCGGCAATCTGGGATCATAATTCCAGCCGGGAAGATGGTGAAATGAAACTGTATCTGGACGGCATTAAAGTGGCCTCCGCTACGGTACCTCTTTCCGGTATTCCGGGAGAGCAGATCAATCCGCTGCGCATTGGAGCCAAGGAAAATCCAAAGCTCCTCGCTCTTGACGAACTCCGTTTCACCCGCCTCGCCCTGAAACCCCGCCAATTCCTTCTCAAAACCCCGGTGCTTGGTGTTAAGCTGCTCAAAAGCGATCCTCAAAGCCGTGACAGCTGGGGGACACCGGACAACTGGGAAGGCGGAGTCCTTCCCGAAGGTGATGACAACGTGATCATCGAAGAAGGCCTCACCATCCAGGCTCAGAATTCTCCCCCCAATCCCTACACCGGCTCGCTGGTGCTAAAAAAACAAGCCAGCGTCATTCTCTGGGAAGACGATTCCCTCACCGCCCTGCCCACCGCCCCGTCCATCCTCGTCATGCATCAGGACTCCCGTCTCATCCTGAGAACAAGAGACGCCATCTTCGGCCCGATCGAACTCATCGAAGACGCCGAGATCTGGGGAGGCGCTTCGACCAATGGTCACAACACCACCCGGCATTTCAAAGGCGAAATTAAGGGGGACGGCAAGCTCACTCTGAATGGCGTCAACGGAAACCAATTCCGCCTTGAATCCCCAAACTCCTTCACCGGCGGATTCTCCGCCTACTCGACTCAAAGCCAATCCTTCTACATCACCGCCGCTGCAGACTCGGCCTTTGGCACTGGAGACGTTGAGCTCAAGGAGAAGTGCTCGTTGATCATTGAGTCCAATCAAAATGACACGATTGCAGATACCGCCACCTTGCGCCTCGATGGGCCGGGCAGTCTTCGTGTGAATGGACCGGGAGCAGTGGCGAATCAGCTCTATAAACTTGTTCTCAATTCCAACGAAACCGTGAGCGGATTTTTCATCGACGGCAAGGACCAGGGCGAAGGAGTTTTCTCCAGCGAAACCCACCCGGAAATCGCAGGAAGTGGCCAACTCACCGTGAAGCTCTCCAATGACTGAACCATCCTGCAAAGCCTCAATTTTCAATGCCCTTTCCATCCTCTGCGCGCTCTTCACCGGAGCCAGCGCACTCACTGCGGAAGAGCCCTCTCCACTCATCGACACCCATGTCCATCTCTGGCACCTCGATCGCCCGGAGGGAATCTATTGGATTCCAAAAGACAACGCGGTCCTCTACCGGTCATTCATGCCGGCAGATCACGCTCCCATCGCCAAGGACAACGGAGTGACCGGTGTCGTCATCGTCCAGGCCGGGCAGCATCTCCCGGACAACCAGTGGAACCTCGATATCACCGCTCACGATCCGAAACTCTATCGCGGGGTCGTTGGAAACCTCTCCCAAGTCATGGGCAGCGAAAAATTCGAAGCGCTCTTCGAGCAGCTCTGCCAGAACGAGCGCTTCCTCGGCTACCGCATCTCCGGGCGGACGAATGAGAACCTCACGGAGGAGTTCTTCCGCGACCTCAAGGCCACGGCCAGGCGCGGTAAAACGGTCGACATCCTCGTCGGAAACTATTCCTTGGCAGATGTCTCTCTGATTGCCGAACGCATCCCTGACCTCAAAATCATCATCGATCACTTCGGTGGCGTTACCCTCGATGGCAGACCGCTCGATCAAGCGTGGGTCAAAAGCTTCCGCGAAGTCGCAAAACACCCCAACGTCTCTTGCAAGGTCTCGGCACTTTTCGGACGGGTCAAAAAGCAACCGGCCCCTCTGAATCTCGACTTTTACAAATCCATCCTCGATCTCTCCATGGAGTGCTTCGGTGCAGACCGGCTTGTTTTTGGGAGTGATTGGCCTGTCACCCGCACCACCGCCGAATACGCTGCCGTCTTGAAACTGACCCGCTCCTTCTTTGATGAAAAAGGACGTGAAGTCTCCCGGAAGGTCTTCTCGGAAAATGCGGTGAAATTTTATGGCCTCAGCCCGGTTGTGATCGAAGAAGGAACGAAAGCCCTCCCCCTTCCCGGCAAGTCATTTCGGATCAATGGACGTGATGCCTTTATCATCCTCCCGAAAAAGAACGAAGGAGAGATTCCATGGGTTTGGTATGCTCCAACCTTGAAAGGATTGCCGGCCAAATCAGAGCTCTGGATGTTCGAGCGCTTCCTGGCGCAGGGAGTGGCCATTGCGGGTATCGATGTCGGCGAATCCTACGGCAGCCCGGAGGGACGGAAGGCCTTCTCCGAACTCTATCAGCACCTCACTACTGATCTGAATTTCGACAAGAAACCATGCCTCCTGGCCCGAAGCCGGGGCGGCCTCATGCTCTACAATTGGGCCGTTGAGAACCCGGACAAGGTCGGAGGAATTGCCGGCATTTATCCTGTGTGCAACCTCGAAAGCTATCCCGGCCTTCCCCGGGCCGCCGGGGCCTACGGCATGACCGCAGCTCAACTCAAGGCAGCGCTGCCAAAACAAAACCCCATCGAACGGCTCAAGCCCCTCGCCGAGGCAGGTGTCCCCATCTTCCATATTCATGGAGACAGCGACACCGTCGTGCCTCACGAGAAAAACACTGCGATCCTTGCCGAGCGCTACTTAAAGCTGGGCGGCTCGATGACCGTGGAATTGATTAAGGGCCAAGGCCACAATATGTGGCGAGGTTGGTTTGAGTCTGAAGCCTTGACGAACTTTGCAATCACCCGGGCGCTCGGAAAGCGGGTTCCCGCAAAAGCAGGCCAGTAAGCCACCTGCTCAAATCGGGGTAGGCTCACCCCTCACTTAAAAATGAAGAGCATGTAAGTTACAAGAGTATAGGCTTTCGGGATATAGAAACCCGTTGGTATTTCCCCTGCCACAGATTGGAAAAATACGATGAACAAAATACAGAATTACGCGTTAGGAATGGCCGTCATCTCGAGCTTGGTAGCTCCGGCAGAACTCATTTTACTCGAGCAGTTTGATTACGAAGGGACCGATGCACCCTTGAACGGAACTGAAGGTGGCGTCGGCTTCGAAGGTGCCTGGACAGTTACTGGCTGGAGCAGGAACTTCGATATCGGGCGAACTGCTTTTGCACAGGGCACCCCCGGTTCCACGGTAAACGACCGGGGCGGCTTGGACTTCCCGAACCACCCCTCCGCCGGAAGCGCTCTTTCGCGATTTGGCACTGCGGGACAGAGAGAAGCAAGCCGGGTCCTGACGGAAGCCTCAAAGGCAGCCCTCACTGCCGATGATTCAACGATTTGGTTCAGCATGCTCGCCGGTGCTCCAAACGGGAACAAGTTTGGGACAATGATCTTCGGCACTGATATCCTGACAGCTGCCCAAGGCAGTACCATCAACGGGAACCTCACTGCGGAAGACGGGCAGGCCTTCGGCTTCGGCTTCCGCACCGACAACGGTGGCACCATGGGTGGAGGCAGCGGCAGCCCCAATGCGGTGGCATTTGTTGATTCAGCAAGCGCAACCGTGGAAGTAGGAACTTTTCTCCCACCCTTTGGCGATGGTGCAACCCACCACGACACGTCACTGGTTGTTGGTAAAATCAACTGGAAGGCCGACGGCACTCCCGATGAATTCTACCTTTTTAACATCGGGTCAGATTCTCAGTCAGAGCCTGCCGAGGCGGACGCGATCGCGACAATCAACGCAGATTTTTCTCAGTCTGAATTTGACGTAATCTCCATCCAGGACACCGGATCCACTATCTTTGACGAAATTCGTTTCGGAACGACCTTTATCGATGTTGCTCCCGGAGTTGCTCCAGTGGTGCCACTCTCCATCACTGCAATTGATTACTCAGCAGAGACCGGCGAAGTGAGCCTCACCTGGAATTCGCTCCCCGGCACATCCTACATCGCCCGCTATTCAACCGATCTCCTAGATTGGGATAATGATCTCGAAGACGGAATTCCAGCCGGCGATGGTGAGAGTACAACGCAGGTTTTTCTCCTGTCTGACTTCGGCCTCGAATCCGAAGCTCGAACCTTCTTTCGTATTGAAGCGGAGTAAATCCCTGAGATTCATCTTTTCTTGGCAGGTTTCTCCCTTTACTTTCAGTAATTCCAAAACTATTTCGAATTCCCATGAAACGTCTTATCATCATCACAACCATCCCGTTCTTTTTCGCTTCCTGCGCTCAAGATTCCCTCACCGGCGACACCTACTCGCGCAATGAAGCCGGACAAGCCCAGAACGTCCGGACCGGAACCATTACCTCCATCCGCAACGTGAAAATCGAAGGCAGCTCAACGGGCGGCACCTTGGTCGGTGCGGCCGCAGGTGGTCTTCTTGGAAACCAAATCGGAGGCGGCTCGGGCAAAACCGCAGCCACCGTTGGCGGCGCACTTCTCGGGGGTGCCGCCGGCTCCCATGCCGGCAAGGCAGTCACCTCCAAGCAAGGTCTCGAAATCCAGGTGAAACTCGACGGCGGTGGCAGCGTTTCCATCGTTCAGGAATATAACCCGAAAGAACCCTTCGCTCAGGGCGAGCGCGTCCGTGTCCTCACCAATGGTGGTCGCGATCGTGTCACTCACTAATTTCACTCAGAAGATCCAAAAAGAAAGGCAGCCCGCTTGGGCTGCCTTTCTTCGTTTTGAACTGAGCTTGCTTACTTGTGGAGCGAGAGCAGACGTTTTGATTCCTTAATCAGGAAATCGATCTCCATGAATGGATCTGCGGAGATGTCCGACCACAACATGCGCCCTTTGCCATCCAGAACGAAGGTCCCATGAAGCGGAAGGTCCTCGAAGTCATCATGAGCAGTGTATTGCTTGAAGACGTCCTTCGCGGCATCTGAAACGATTGGGAAAGGAATGTCTCCCTTGGTGTAGTTGTCTTGCGAATCCTTCAGATTAGCGACGTTGTCCGTGGAGATGGCCAAAATAGGAAGGCCCGCTTTCTCAAAATCAGCATAACGATCGGCCATCGCAGTCAGCTGCTCGGTGCAGTGCAGACATCCCGCTCCAAGGTAGAAAACGAGGATCACCGGCTTGCCACGATAGTCGGCAAGCGAGAGTGATTTATTGTGCTGATCAGGAAGGCTGAAACCCGGAGCTGCAGGTGGAGTCCAGTGCAGCGGCCCAAACTCACTCAGCTCGGGGCGGGGCAGAAGATCATCGGCAGCCTTGTGGGCAACACGCCAATCATCGGGGTATCCCAGCTCCTTGGCAATGGGCGCAAGGCGGGCAAAGACCGGTGATTCGATATCGACGGTAGCGGAGAAGGATCTGAGTTCCTCGAATCCTGTCTTCCATGCCGGATCATCTTTCTTGGCGTGATAAAGAGTGTGAATGGCCTGCGCGAGCGGGATGGCCTCTTTGTTCTTTTTCTCGATCTGCTTGCGGGCAGTCTCAGCCGCTTTTTCATGATCGCCATAAGCGAGCTGACGGAGCATTGGAGTCTGCTGGGAAGGGCGTTTCGAGAGAGCCTCGATCGAGGTCTTAAAGTCTCCGTTCATCCCGGCGAGGTAACCGCGTAACTCGGTCACGGCATTTTCAAATTTCTTGATCTCACCCTGGAATTGATCGTGCGCTTTCTTCTCGGCCGCTTTGATTTCCTTGTCCTTTTTCTTCTCTTTCTCCGCCTTCTCACGAGCCTTCTGCTTCGCCTGTTCTTGATCGGCTTTCACCTTGGTAAGATGGGAGGCGATCGCATCAATTGTTTTCCGAAGATTCACTTGCTGCCCAAGATTGGTCTGAGCCACTCCGATGAGACGGAGGCGGGAAAGATCGTCCGCAGGCTTCGAGAGCTTTTCAAGCCAGGGAGAATTTGCCGTTTCGAGAGCTTCCTGCCAGAGCTCCCCTTTTTCCAAATAGTTGATCAGAGCCTTGCGACCGTATCGGGCCGAGCCGCGACCGGGATTGTTCAGCTTCGGGTGGCGGGGATTCGCGAGGAGAGACTTGGCCATATCGATGCTCGCACGGATCCGACCGAGATTGGAAAAGTTCCGTGAGAGCCACTCGTTATTGTGGGCGTAATTGTGAATCTGATCCGGGAGGAGAAACCACTTTTGCATGTGGGCATGATCGGTCCGGGCCGATGCCTGTTGCTGCCAGACCGCGTCATGATAACGCTTGGCCTTGGAATAAATATGACCGGGCATGTGCCACATGTGGGCGATCCCGGGAGCGGTCTGACCGAGGCGGGCTGCCGAGTCCAAAGCCTGTTCATGATTCCGGTAATCCCAAAGATGGATGGCATAGTGACTGTCTCTTATACACATCTGACGCTGCCGACGATCTACTCTGTGTAGA
>CAJXVQ010000348.1 GCA_913060685.1 uncultured Verrucomicrobiales bacterium | reverse complement strand
ATCTACACAGAGTAGATCGTCGGCAGCGTCAGATGTGTATAAGAGACAGACCGCCCCCTATCTCCACAACGGCTCTATCCCGACCCTCCGCGAAGTCCTCGAATTCTACAACAAACGCGACCTCGAACCCGAGCGCTGGGGCGTCACCGACTCCCCCGAAACCGTCAACCACGATGACCTCGGAAACCTCGGACTCAGTGACGATGAAATCACCGACCTCCTCAACTTTCTCCACGCCTTCACCGACGACTGTGTAAAAAATAAGAAGACCTCATTCCCGACTCCCCCAAAAAGCACCCCCACCACCGGTTCACTCAAACTCTTCTTCCCCGACTACACCCACCGCCTCGACCCCAGCTTCAAGTAACCCAAGTGGCATGATCCGTCCCGGTCATGTCCACCCGCCGCAGCTCCGCTGCCAAATCACCCCCTCTGGTCCCACCGATACCCCACCCCTCTCACCGCAACCAAACTCGCCGAGCACTCCGCTCCCAGCTTCATCCGCAACGTCTTCACACATCGGTCAACGCTCCGAACCGTCACCAGTAGCCCGTGCCCCCAAACTTCTCCAAGCAACTGATCGCGAGTCAAGGCTCGCCCCGCCTTCCTTAGAAACACCGTCAGCAAATCAAATTCCTTTGGCGTCAGCGCGATCTCCTCACCTTTCACCCGGACAACCCTTGCGCGGGTATCCAAGACGCCGCCCCCCTCGAATTCGAACTCGGTCTTTCCCCCGTCGATTCGTCTCGCCAAGACCCTCACCCGAGCATCCAACTCCCGCAACGAAAACGGTTTCACGAGATAATCGTCCGCCCCGAGTTCAAGCCCATGCACCACATCATCCACCTGGCCTTTTGCAGTGAGCATCAAGATCGGAGTCTCCACTTTTTCCCTTCGCAAGCTTTTACAAATCTCAAACCCATCAATCTTTGGCAGCATCACATCCAGCAATATGAGATCCACTTTGTCCTCGAACGCCGCCCGTAATCCCTCCTCACCGTCGGTCGCCAAAACCACCTGCCAACCATCATCGTGAAAATGATCCCGCAATCCGATTCCCAGCGTTGGGTCGTCTTCCACAATCAAAATCTTCATCGTGAATCTCCTTTCTGTAAAAAGATCGAAAATGTACTCCCCTTGCCCTTTTGACTTTCGACTTCGACCCGCCCCTCCATCGCATCGACAAGCCGCTTCACAATCGAAAGCCCCAGCCCAAGACCATCCTGTGAACGGGAGAGTTTCTTTTCCACCCGGTAGAACTGTCGAAAAATTTTCTTCTGCTCGCCGGTTAAGAGCCCCACCCCGTCATCCGTTACCGAAAAGCCTCCCTCGAATACCGACACCTCAATCCGATGAGGTGCTTCCGAGTATTTCCAGGCGTTCTCCAACAAGTTTCGGACAATCGTCGAAATCGCAGCCTTGTCCGACTTCACCTCAATCTCCGAATCTCCCACGAAAACAACCTCCGCGTCCTCATGCTGAGCCGAGAAATCATCCACCACTGACTTCAGAAACTCCGTGAGATCAAACGACTCCATTTGCATTGCCAACACCCCGCGCTCCAATCTCGAAAAAGTCAGAAATTCCTCCGAGAGATCTCCCAACCTTTCATTCTCCCGCAAAGCCATCTTGAGATAATCCTCATCAAACTTTTCCCTTTTCAACATCGACTCCAAAACCACCCGCTGCCCCGCCAGAGGTGTCCGTAATTCGTGCGCCACCGAGGCCGCCAAATCAGTCCGCGCCCGAGCCTGCTGCAACTGCCGACGCCCCATCCAGATTGCTCCCCAAATTAGACCAATCGTCGAAAGCAAAGTGCAGAACCCGATGAAGTAAACTGCGTTTTTACTCCAGCCTGCTGCCAGCGGCTTCTGTCGGTGACCTTGCTTAAAACTAAGATAAGACCACTTTTTCAGATGAGGAATATGCAACGATGCCCGACCTTCCGGAGGACTCTTGGAAACCATCACATCATCTGACTCAAAAAGCTTCGCGACCTGATCCCTCTGATAGAAAAACGTCACAGCTCCATCCACTACCGTGATGGCCTCAAACTCTTCGGGAAGTTCTTCGACCCTCCCCTCCACCGCGCGGATCTGCTCTGCCAGCTTCAGCCGGGCCAATTCGGGCGATGGCTCGTGTTTCTCCAACTCTTTAATGAGAAGCAGCCGGAAACCAGGGCTCATAATTCCTTGTCCAATCTCATATTTTTGATCACCGATTACTTGATACGTCCCGCTGTAATTCCAAACTCCTTCCCGCAGAAGTTCGAGGGCTCGAAAACCCTCACCCTCATCACGGGCAATCTTTAAAACCCGGCTCGCCAATCGGTCCCGCCCATTCTCCGAATCTCCCCATGATAAGAAGGATTTATTTTTCAACAAATCATCGCTCGTAAAGGGCTCATAGCCCTCCTGCCAAGCACTATATTGACTCCCACTCTTGCTTGGGTCTCGATACTCTAAAAACTCATCACGCCACACCCCGGCGAAACGATTGGTCTTCGCACCAGCACTCACCATATCCTCCGAAATTGGACTCCCTCTTAAAAAGCCCGCCTCAAAACGTTCAGAAATATACCTAAGATTATTCTCTTCTACCTCCCTCACCCTCGCTTCCAAAATCTCGGCATCCCGCTGCACCACCTCAAGTAAAACGACAAGCCAGCCAAAAAACACGGCCATCAGCATGATGCCGAACGCAACCTGATACAGCGGGAAATGATTCCGGGATTTCATAAGCGAATAGGGATAGCAATCCTACCAGCGAAACTTCTCCACGATCTCTTTTGCCCGCGCGATGGCCTTCTCTTCATCCGGCTTGGCGTAGTTGAGACGGAAGGACATGGCGGTATCCCCCCCAACGGCATGGACCTGATAGGAATGAGTCACGATCTCGCCTTTCCTGATCTTCACCTTCATCCCCACTGCCTGAACGCGATTAATTTCGATCTCATCCCACTCCGGCGAAACTTCAAATTCATCAAAGTTTTTCGCAAATCCTTCGTGCAAGACCTTGGCATACTCACGGGATCCCTTTTGCCCATCGGCGACAAGATTACTCTTCTTGTTAATTTCCAGAAGCCCCCAGGTCCCCGCAAAGTCACTTGCCCAAACCTGAACACGATACACCTCGTCATCAACGTTTGGCGGGCTGTAGAGCATGGCACCGGGAAGAACGACGGTTGCGCCAAACTCACGTGAACGCAACTTGTGCGGAGTCTCCCGATCCCAGGATTCGGTCTTCACCAAATCGATTTTCGCCGCCCCCATATCCATCCTGACCAACTCACGATTCTCCCCGCGGGAAACGTAGAAGATCTGCTTGATGCTCGTCTCGATCTTCGCGCAGGAAAATTTTCCTGCGGGCGTTTCGATCTCCTCATGCCCCGTCACTTCAAGATCAAATGGGATTGGCATGCCAGCGTTGTGGGCCGCACAAATAATCGTCTTTTGCTTCGTTCCAATCTCTTGTTTCAAGGCCCGCATGATCTGAATCGCCTGTTCATTTTCAAACATCGGAATCTGCGGATTCTGGGATTTGGAATGATCGTAGCTTCCTTTATCTGCGCCCGTTTCGGTATCGACAATCTTAACCTTGCCACCCTCTTTGAAATTCATCGAGACATCGCCGAACATCTCCAAGGACCATCTTGCCGACAGACATTGGTAGTCGGTTCCCTTGAAAACCGAACGGCTCAGGCTCTTCCCTCCCGCCGAACGAACCGCAATCGATTCCCAGACATCAGGTGACTTGCCGGCCAATCGGGTTGCGAGGAGAAAGTTTCCTATCACCTTTCCGTTGGGAATTCTCACCTCGTAGGTGTCCAAGGAGCCGTCCTGCCATGGCGTCCCGACAAACTCCCACTCCGGCGGCGACATTTTTGCCGCTTTTAAAACCCACTTGTTGTCCGCAGGGAAATCCGCTCGTAAGGCCTTGAGGTGGTGTTTCATCCGCTCAGCGTTTCCCAATTTGGAAAAGCACTCCGCCAGTCGATAACGTGCCTCGGCCGCGAACCTCTGCGACTTTGCTGTTTCCTTCAAAACAGCCTGATACTCGGCAATCGCGCCCTTAAGATCGCCCTCGGCACTCTGCAACTGCACTCCCTGCTCGAGCCTCTCCGCCGCCGTCTGCCCAAAGGCCGCCGTCATCGTAAACATCACCGGGAGGACTTTTAGAATCTGTTTGGTTTTCATAACGGAGAGAGTTGTAAGCATTAAAAATGACCCTTTGATGACCACTTAGCGATCTTTTGATGACCTTCTCCGTCTCCACACACTCGCCAGAAAACTCCCGATCATGCAGTGGTAGAATGCCGAGATCGCACAGGGAGCAGCGGCCAACAGGGTGAAGTGGGTCTTTGCCAACTGCGAACCCAGTCCGGAATTCTGCATCCCCACCTCGATCGAAAATGTCCGGCATTCCTTTTCCTGCATTCCAAAAACCCGCCCCCAGAAATATCCCAGGGCAAAGCCCAGGGCATGCACCACAAAGACCGCCGGCAGCAAAACCTGCCAGTGGCTTATGATACTCTCCTTTGTCGCACCCACAACCGCAGCGACGATCAGCACGATGACCAACACCGACACGAATGGTGAGAGCGCTTTCACCTTCTCCAGTTTCTTCCCCGCCAGTGAGTTCAACACCAAGCCCACCACAATCGGAAGAAGCACGATCATCACCATCGACACCACCATCTTGAGTGCATCCACCTCCAGGATCTGCGACGCATAGACCTTCGTTAGAAATGGCGTCAGCCCAATTGCCAGTAAAGTCGAGCACATCGTCATCATGACACTCAGTGCCAGGTTCCCTTTCGCCAAATAGGTCACGACATTCGAAGCCGTGCCACCCGGACAACAACTCACCAGGATAATCCCCAGTTTAAATTGATCCGGCAAGGCAAAGACCGTCGCCACGCCCCAACCGATCAGTGGCATAATCAGAAACTGCGCCGTCACCCCAAGTCCCACCCACTTCGGTATTTTGAGGACTTCACGAAAGTCCGCGAAGGTAAGAGTCATCCCCATCCCAAGCATAATGATCCCAAGTCCCAAGGGGATATACTTCAATTCCGTCCCGGGAATCATCCCGAGAAACCACGTAAAGTGTTCCGGCACAAACCACGCCCAACCTGTCCCGATCAAAGTCCACAACCAAAAAAGATTCACCAAACGACTTACCATCCGTGCGATCATCACTATTCATCTCCTATTTGCCAAGACATCAAGATTGGCGATCTCGAAGTGTCGGACGACCTCCTCCACTGGTTCCGTATCTCCATCCCCGAGGCCACAGTTGAATCCACCGACGGGAACTGGCAGAAAGTTTCGATGGAAATCTCCTGGACCGACCGTAGATCTTACTTCCGTATTTCCGCCACTCACGATCCTCGTCGCTCAATGAAAACTCTCGCCCTCTCCCTCCTCCTCGTTTCATCCACCCTTGCCACCGACTGGCCCCAGTGGCGTGGTCCCGAACAGAACAACCACGCCCCAACCGATGCCAAACCGGTTACCGAATGGTCGGCAGAGAAGAACGTTCGCTGGAAAACACCTCTCCCCGGTCGCGGACACTCCACTCCCATCTTTGTGGGCAACAAGATCTACCTCACGACTGGGGACCAGCAAAAAGGCACCCAATCCCTCCTCTCACTCGATCGGAAAACGGGAAAGATCCTTTGGAAAAAAATAATCCACACGGGCGGCTACCCGGAGCACCTCCACAAAGAAAACAGCTCCGCTTCCCAAACCGCACAATGGGATGGGACCAACATTCTCGTCGTTTTTGAAAACGACCAAAAAATCAAAGTCACTGCAGTCAGTCCCTCCGGCAAAGTCGTTTGGTCAAAAACCGCAGGCGAATACCAGCCATCCTACCAATTTGGATACGGTTCCACCCCCGTTCTCTATAAGGACTCCCTCATCGTCGTCGTCGGCACCAAAAAAGGCGGACTCATTACTTCGCTCAAAACCAAGGACGGCGGGAAAAATTGGACCATACCCCGCAAAGGCCACGACTACTGGGCGACCCCCGTTATCACGAACGTCGCCGGCAAGGAGCAACTCCTCATCTCCGGCATCAGTAAATTCTCAAGCTACGCTCCCGACACCGGCAAACTCAACTGGGAAACCGAAGCCGGTGCCAAATCAATGTGCGGCTCCATAGTTTGGCACGACGATATGATCTTCGCCAGCGGCGGCTTCCCCGAAAAACAAACTGCCGGCGTCAAGGCCGACGGCTCCGGCAAGGTTGTTTGGAAAAACACCATCGTTTGCTACGAACAATCTCTCCTCTCCCACAAGGGGCTCATTTACGCCATCGCCGATGATGGCCGGGCCCATTGCTGGGACGCCAAAACCGGTGAGAAAAAATGGAGCGAAAAAATTGGACGCCGCGGTGTCATGGCGTCCCCTCTTGCGGTGGGAGATCACATTTATGCCTCCCTCAAAAATGGCACCACGGTGGTATTCAAAGCCAGCGGCAATCGCTTCCAAAAGATCTCGGAAAACGAACTCGGCGACGACATCTATGCCACCCCGGTCGCGCTTGACGACGAACTCTTCCTCCGCGTCGGGAAAGTCGACAAGGGAGACCGCCAGGAATTTCTCTACTGTCTTGGCAAATAGCGTCGCACTCATAGCCATTCCCCTTCAAAACTCATGACCACTCTTCGACTACTTTTCATCACCCTCTTTTTGATCACATTGGCAAATGCCGAGATCAAACCCGGAGTTTATTTTTTGGAACTCAAACCTGACAAAGCAAATTCCGCCACCAGGGTGAAAGGCCTCATCACCGGGACAAAGGAAAAATTCACTTTCACATTCGATGAACGGGGAACCGGGGCAGATGGACGTAAGCCGGAACAAGCGAAGTTGAACGGAAAAACCAAAGGTGACAAAATTACATTCCTGGCCTCAATCAAAAAGGAGGGGAAGCATACGATCCCCTACCTCGAAGGGACTCTTTCAAAGGACAAAGAAACCACCGCTGGCGGAGTTTTCACCATCTTCGAGGAACCTAAAGAAGAGCTGAAGGGCAAATGGGTTCTCCTCTCCGAAGCCCAACTCGCAGCCCGGAACAAAAAGCTGGAGGCAGATCCTCTTGCCGACGCCAAGGATGTCCCCGAAGGTTTTGAGGGCTTAAAACTCACCGCGCCCCAGGCAAAGAAAATCAAGCAATGGTTGGAGAAGAACAAGAAACCGGACCCGCAAGACTTGTTTCAGTATCTTGAAACAGTTCTAAGCGATGATCAATTGGCCCTGTTGTTAAAAAATAGCGGTCAATAAGAGAGTTCAGACACCTCTGGTAGATCCTAGACCTGTCTCTTATACACATCTCCGAGCCCACGAGACCGAGGCTGATCTC
>CAJXVQ010000347.1 GCA_913060685.1 uncultured Verrucomicrobiales bacterium | reverse complement strand
TCTACACAGAGTAGATCGTCGGCAGCGTCAGATGTGTATAAGAGACAGGAAAAGATCGAATCGTAATTCTTGAGGACGCGGATAAGGACGGCAGCTTTGAATCAAAAAAGATCTTTGCCGAGGGTCTGAACCTGGCCAGCGGAATTGAAGTAGGGTTTGGTGGCGTCTATGTCGGAGCTGCGCCGTACTTCTTGTTTTATCCGGATGAAAATGGCGACGATGTTCCCGATGGTGATCCTGAAGTTTTGTTGGATGGTTGGGGATATCAGGATACTCACGAGACTCTCAATTCGTTCACCTGGGGGCCGGATGGTTGGCTTTATGGATGCCACGGGGTTTTCACCCATTCGAATGTTGGGAAACCCGGTTCTCCGGATTCGGAGAGGGAGAGAATCAATGCCGGAGTGTGGCGCTTTCATCCGGTAAGAAAAGAATTTGAGGTCTATGCTCACGGCACCAGTAATCCATGGGGTGTTGACTACAATGAGGTCGGCGATTGGTTCGTGAGTTCTTGTGTCATTCCACACTTCTACCATCTCTCCCAAGGAGGGCGTTATCGTCGTCAGGCGGGGCAACATTTTGATCTGCACACCTATGACGATATTAAAACGATCGCGGATCATTCCCATTACGCCGGAAGTATTGCCGAACATGCTTTTTGGGGAGATAACTCCAAAGAGAGGCGTCAGGCCCCAACTGATACCTCGGCCCTGGGTGGTGGGCATGCCCACTGCGGACTGACTATTTACCAGGCGGCTGAGTTTCCGTCTGAGTATCGTGGGGCCCCATTCTTTCACAACCTGCACGGACACCGTATCGTTCGTGAAAAATTGGAACACGAAGGCTCGGGATATCTTGCAAGACACCGGCCTGATTTTCTCCTGACCAACAATCACGACTTTATTGGAGTCGGTCTCATGCAGGGACCGGATGGGGCCTTGTATTTCTCAGACTGGGTGGATCCGCAGACGTGTCATCATCGCGATGTTAAGATCTGGGATCGGAGTAATGGCCGAATCTTCAGGGTCCGGTATGGTGATCTAAAAAGTTCGTCAATGAATTTGGGAAAGCTTTCAGATGTTGCTCTTGTGAAACTTGTGGGCGACGAAAATGAGGTGCTTTCCCGACTGGCGCGTCGCGTTCTTCACGAGCGGAGTGCTGGTGGTAAGCTGAACCAAAAGGCGATTCAAGCAGCCTTGGTTGATCTTGAAAAAGACGCCCCGACGGCAGTGCGTTTGCGCGCGCTTTGGACGCGGCATTTATGTGGTATTCCAACCGCAGCGGCACTCGGAAGTAAGGATCCCTATCTCAGGTCTTGGGCGATACAACTTTTAGGAGAATCTCAAAAAGCCCTGCCAAAGGAAACACTGGTCCAGCTCGAGAAATTGGCTGCAAAAGAGAAGACCCTGACGGTTCGTCGATATCTCGCATCGCTTCTTCAACGGCTACCTTATGAACAAAGGTGGATGATTGCCGAGGGTCTCATCAGCCATTCCATGAGCGGACTCGATAAGAATATGCCATTACTTTGCTGGTATGGTATCGAACCACTTGTCGAGGTTGATCCAGCCCGTGCTCTCTCGCTTGGGGCCAAAGCCGCCTGGCCCCGGCTCAAGGAATTCTTGATTCGCCGGGCCACCGGAACACCCGAAGGAAGACTGGCTATGACCGAAGCTCTGGCTTCCGCGAAGAATGATCGTGATTTTGAAACCCTTGCGAAACAATTGCTCGAATCCCTTCAAAAATTTCAGGCAGTCGAGGCTCCCGAAAATTGGGCGGAGATCAAATCACACGGGCGGTCTCTCGGAGGGAATCAGGATGCGATTGAGAACCTCCTGGGCCGATTGGGCGGCCCCTTTGGTGACCTGGAATTTGCTCCTCGATGGCGGGCCGTTGCTGAGGATGGCAAGCAGGCAATTTCTGCCCGCGTGGAAGCGTTTCAATTTTTGATCGTGGCAAACGATCCCAAGCTCGGGGGATTTGCCCGACAACTTTTGCATGTTGGAAGTATGCAAGAGGTTGCCATCAAGGCCCTGCGACAAGATCCTGGAAAAGAAACAGCTCTGGCTCTCGTCAAAGAGCTTCCCCGGTTTTCACTCAAACTTCGAAATGATGCCATTAATCTTTTGGCAACCCGAGAGGATATGGCACTTGTCCTTCTTGATTCCGTTGACCGGAAAGAGATTCCGGCGTCTTTAATTTCTCTTGTCCTTCTCGATCAATTCAGCCGTTGGGAAAACGACAGCATCAACAAGCTCATTGCAGGAAACTGGTCCCGCGGGAGCAATGCTGTCGATCTGAAACAACTCTCGATCTCGATCAAAGAATGGGAGAAGAAGCTCGATGCCGGAGCTCTCACCAAAGCGAACGCTTCGCGGGGTCGTCAGGTTTTTCAGGAAACGTGCGGATCCTGTCACCAACTGTTTGGAGAGGGGATTACTCTTGGTCCGGATCTGACCGGTTCAAATCGGGCAAATCTTTCTTACCTTTTGGAGAACGTGTTGGCTCCCAGTTCGGTGGTTGGGAAAGATTATCTTCTGAATGTGCTGACTCTCAAGGATGGCTCCGCCCTCAGCGGCATGATACGTCGTGAAAACGGAGAAGTGATCGAACTCGTGATGCCCGGGGGGACTGTGACCGAGGTGCAAAAGAAGAATCTCAAAGATCGGAAGGAGCTCGCTCAGTCACTGATGCCGCCGGGGCTTTTCGAGGCCCTGCCGCAAGCGCGGGTTGCTGATTTGGTGAAGTATCTTGCGAGCTCTTCCCAGGTGCCGATGCCCGGTGAGGGTCCACAGGCCCCGGAGCCGGGCCAAAAAGTGGCTCCTCCCGCCAAGGGCGTCATTCGGATCGAAGGTGAATCATTGGTCAAATCGGCCAAAGCCAGACGGGGAAGAATCGCGGATCAGGGGATGAGGGGATTTGGCCCCGGTTGGTCGGGTGGCAATCATCTCTGGTGGACTGGTGGGAAGCCTGGTGATGTTCTCACGATGACGCTGAAAGACCTTAAGCCAGGGACGTATGACGTAACCTTATTTCCGACGACAGCCCTCGACTACGCCTCAATTAAGGTGGCGATGAACGGTCAATTACAGGAGGTGGATTTATATACGGTGGATGTGCTTCCCGGGGTTCCGATGGTATTCAAGAACGTGAATGTCAGTCCCGGAGAGCCCTTGCAGATCGATGTTCACATCACAGGGAAAAACGAGGCAGCGCTCGCTGGTTACATGTTCGGCATGGATCGCATTGAGGTGAAGAAGTCGACTAAATGAACGAGAGGTTCTCCGACGATTGACCTTTTTGAGAGAGCCGGAGTGGTTAAGAATGGGAGATGAACAAACGCCTTGGCGCCTCCCTCATTCCAATTGTGGCGGGTGTTACCTTCACTCTGATTTTTCAGGGGCGGAGTGATCTGAAAACCAAAAAATCCCAAGGAGAAACTGAGGTCGTGGACCTTCTCTTGCCAGCGGGTGTGGTGGAGGCACGAGGAAGAGCTCGCCTTCTTCATGAGACCATCCATGGAACGCTGCAATTGGTTCACCGTGATTTTTTTGATCCGAACGACCATGATTTCATTCCTTCCGCTACGCTTGAGGAGGTCTTCAAGGATCTTGCGATCAGCCAGAAAGTGGAAGTGCGGTGGCTTGGCGTTGAAGGCAAGACGATGAATGTCGACCACAAGCCTCAAGATGATTTCGAGCGTAAGGCCGTGGATGCCTTGAGGGTCGGTAAGGATGAGTTTGAGATGGTCGATGAAGGGCGTTTTCGACGAGCTGCGCCCATTACCTTACACAATGTCTGCCTCAAGTGCCACGTCCCCGGCCGGACTTCACTCGAGGATCGGGTTGCGGGGCTCGTGATTTCGATGCCTCTTAAGAAAAAGGAGAAGTGAGGTCGGTATGATCAGCCACCGGGGTGCGACCTGGCCCCGGAAGAAAGAAGGCCTATGCTTGGATCCGGGCCTTCTCGAGCTCGGCCTCACGGAACTTGGTGGGCGAACAACCAACGAGTTTTGAGAAGGATCGATTGAATTGGGAAAGCGATTGGAAGCCAACTTGAAAAGCGATGTCCGAAACTCGGGCGGCAGGTCTGAGGAGTTCCTTGCGCGCGGCCGCAATGCGAGCCCGAGTGGTATAGTCGGTGACGGTGAGCTTGGTCACTTCTTTGAACGTTCGACAAAAATGGCTTTCGCTGAGCCCTGCCGCCGTCGCGAGTTCCGAGAGACTTATCGGTTCATCGAGCTTGGCATGGATGAGCCGGCGAGCCTTCGCGATGGCCTCGGGTTCACTGCCATCAAGAATGATGACGAGATTATCGGCATGACGGGACAGTTGGTCGGCAAAGGTCTCGAGCAGGAGAATCATGCTGTCGTAGCGCTTCGGGTCGATGGTTTGGGTCTGGAAGTAGGCTTGGTGAAGAAGCTCCTTTTTTTCAGGATCAAAGCCGTTCTCGATGAGCTGATTCACGACCCTTTCAAAATCTTCCTCCCCGGGTTGTTGTCGGAAAACCTGTCCTGTCTTTAGGAATCCCAAGGTGGTTGATCCCAGGCGGACGGGCACTGCGGTAGCGCAAAGCCCTGAAAAGCAGCCACAGGTCATGGGGCCTTGGACTTCAACTGTTTCCAGAAGTTTGCGATTGGTCTCGAGGCACTGTTGGCAGGCAGTTTTGCACTTATTAATAATCTCGCAGAACGGGCTTTGATTCTCGCTATGTTCGGTGAGACACCACTGCTCGTCCATCCGCATGAAGCGAAGGGGAAGGCCTGTCGCAAGGCGGAAGGCGCTTTCGTAAGAGGTGAATTCTTCAGAGGTCTTGAGACGCTCGAAAACGATCCTTTCAAAGTTAGGGAGTGTTGCTTGTGCCATAAGAAACCTGTCCAGCGACGCGGTCGTTTTATGCAGAAACTCCTATTAGATCAAGAAACGTTAGAGTTTCTCTTTTTTTGACGTTTTGGGCATTTGCCGCGAGTCGATGGGTCGGGAAGGGGCATCCTGAGTTCCTTCCTGATTTTCAGGGCCCAAAAGATGATCATGATGATCCAAAGGCCGGAAGCATATGAGAGATGGGTCATTCGGACTTTTGGAATAAAGTCTGCCGAAAGGCGGGTGGCTGCCGTCACTAAGAGCATGCTCCAGACGAAATGATACCAGCGGAGAGGCGTTGCGAGGCGGTCATGGCGGTCCTGATGGCCCAGAATCACCCGTGTCGCTACGGCGAGCATAAGCGTGGCAGCGCCTCCAATGAACATAAGGTGGAGAATGCCAATCCGGAGATGGATGAAAAAGCAGGCCAATATCCAGGCTCCTCCTGCGCACCAAGGGGCCCACCTGAGCGAGAGCGCGAGAGCATTGACCTTACTGAGTGATAGAAGTCCTGGAACGAAGACGGCAAGGTATGAAAAAGTAATGACGGCGCGGAGAATCAAGCCTCCCTTTGGAGAAATCCAGATCTCGACGGCAAAGGTGGCAATTAAGAGAACCCCGGCCATGATCGAAAAGGCGAAATACTTCAGCCAACCCGGTGGAAGATCGCTGCTGTCGGGAAAGGAATGGAGGGATGCTTTTCCAAAGAAGCGAGGCAGGAGATAGGGCGCGACCCCGAGGATGGGGAGCCAGAGAAAGCCCTGAAAGTAGAGTGAACGCCAGAACTGCAGCCACGGGTATGAAAATCCGAGCAAGGAATGAAGGGAAAGTGCGAAGTTCGAAATCACCGCCAGCAACAATCCGAGAAATGCCAGAGAGATTCCCGGCGGTGGGACGTCATTTCGATCAAAGAGGACCCTGGCAATCATGGATCCGAGGACACCCATAAACCAGAAGCCGGTGAGGAAATCAGCGAGTCCGATTTGAGCAAATAAGAGCGCAGCAAGGACGGCTATTCCCATCAAATAATGCCAGATGAGTTCGAAAGGAGACCAAGGTTCTGCTTCGAGAAAGCGGGGGCCGGCGGTGCCGATGAACCCCACGATGAGGCACCCACCAAAGCCGGTAATCATCCAGCGTGCATGAGCATCAAGTGGGTGATAGGTGAGATACCCCCCAAGGGAGATGGGCCAAAGAGCGACTCCGATGATCGAGGCCAGAAGGGCAAGTGGGAAGAAAACGCGGAACGGTTCGGCACAATAGCGACCCAGTTGCGCATTCATGATTCCTGTTCGGGTTGGCTCTTGTATTTTGCGTAGCGAGCCCGTTGATCCGGAGTGAGATTGGCGGGATCGAATTTGGGATCCGGAATGTTGTTGATCTTGCCATGAATGACGTTGGCCATGTCGGCGGCACAGCGTTTGATATGACCGGCATTCTCACCAGAGAAATTGTCATCGACGGTTTCTTCGAAGAGCTTCAGCCAGTGATCAAATTGCTTTTTCCCCATTTCTGTTTTGGGGGCAAGCTTGGCATGGACCGCAAGCGGGTTCCCCTTGTAGCCGCCACTCCGAAAGAGAACGGTTTCCCAAAAAGAATACATTTTTGGGAGGTGGGTCTCCCAGTTGATTTCGGCAACTTTGTCAAAAATGAAGCCAAGAGTCTCGTCTTCGCGAACCGTCTCGTAGAAGGAATTGACGAGGTGTTCGATACCGGCGCGGTCGACAAGATCAGGGAGTGGAGATTTCATTTTTAGGCTCTTTCAGCGATGACTGCGGAAGTCGTTGCCGGCTCTTTTTTTGGAGATGATTCGTAGCTTCGTCCTGCAATGAGGAGGCTGGCGATGGAGCTGAGAGGCATCAGGATGGCAGCGGCAAGAGGGGTCATGTGCCCAAGGACGCAAGCGGTCACAGCGATAAGATTGTAGGTGATGGTGAAAGCGAGAACAAGGCCGACAGTTTGACGTCGCCAAAGTGCCATCGAAAAGAGCGTCGGTAGAAACGAGAGACCGGGACAGGTGAAAAGGAAATCGGAACGACGGTCGAGGAGCGAGCGGTCGGCGACAGGAGTCCCCGAGAGGGTGGCGGCCGAAAAGGCCAGGGTATCATTCATGCCGTCGCCGAGGTAGAGAGCCGGCTTGAGTGAGGTGACAAGAGTCGCTTTTTCGTCGGGAGAGAGAGCGGCATGGGCATGTTCCCGGGGAATGCCAAGGGTGTCGGCGAGCTTTGAGACACGCGCCTCCTGGTCTCCTGAGAGGATATGAAGCTCGTGTTTTCGAGCCAGACTGGAGAGCGCTTGAATCGCACGGGGACGGAGAGTTTCGCGAAACTCGAAGGTTGCGATGACCTCTCCGTTACGGGCGAGTTCGCAAGACAGCGAGTTGGTGGCGAGGGTGGTGAAGTTTCCCCGACCACGCCATCCGGGCTTGCCTAGTGTCCAGAGTTCGTTGTTGATTTCAATGAGAGATCCGAGCCTGTCTCTTATACACATCTCCGAGCCCACGAGACCGAGGCTGATCTCG
>CAJXVQ010000346.1 GCA_913060685.1 uncultured Verrucomicrobiales bacterium | reverse complement strand
TACACAGAGTAGATCGTCGGCAGCGTCAGATGTGTATAAGAGACAGGTATTAAACTTTGCGCCCTTGGTGAGTCGATCCCGGATCACCTCCTGTCCATTGACATAGACTGCTGCGCCTCCCTCCCTTCGAAGCCGAATTTTCAATCTTGAATACTTTTCCGGATCCTCGACCTCAAAGCTGCTCCGGAAGTAATGGGTTACATGAGAAAAGCGATTCTCCACCTGCAATGGAACTGTCGCAACTCCCACAATCCCGTATCCAAAGGGCGCCAAGCCTTCCTGCCAAACCGACCCAGCGATGGAAGCCACACGAGTCTTACCAAATTCCCGCCACGCTTCCCCTTCATTTCGCTCGTGATTTAAGACCAACCACCTTGAGCCTTTGGGTAGAATAATCTCGGACTCCTCCCAATCGGATTCGGTCACCCGGTCCTGCCAATCGTCCAGCAGACCTTCTGCCTCGTCGAGTCTGCCTCGCTTCAACAAAAAATCATGATAGGACAACAAGGTTTTTTTCGTCCGCGCGGACATCGGACCCAAAACCCGTTCCTGATCTTCGACCAACTTCCTATACTCATCTTCGGACCGTTGATCATCGAAACATCTCTTGGCCGTCCAAGCCGAAAGGTAACGGGCATCAAAAAACCTGGGATCATCCTCCTCAAACTTCATTCGGGTTACTTCCAAAAACTTCGCAACTTCATCGATGGCTTTTTCATTATCCTGAATAAAGGCCAAGGTTCGAATCCAGGTTTCCCAGGCCCTGTCCACACCACTGCCCTTTTCCAAGGCCTCGTCATAATTTTTTCTCGCCTGTTTCTCACTTCGCGCCCAGCTACCTGTGTTCTTTTCAATCGAATTTTTTGAACTTAAAAAACTTCGGCTTAGCGAATCATACTCACCCAGTGAAGACTCTGAAATTCCGAGCCCTCTGTGGGCAAGATCCCAGGCCTTTTTGTGATTCGAGAACTTACTGAGATTCTCCGCTTCATGGCGCATGATCTCAAGAGCCTCCCTGGAGCCAGCCCCCTTGGCTTTAACCGCTTTGGCGTATGCTGCTTCGAACAAGCTCAATGCAGGCCCTGGGATCTTCCTTCTCATATAAATCCTCGCAAGGCTATGTTGATCCTTGGCTTCCCCCCTCAACTTCACGACCTTTTCACTTAAGTTTTGTGCCTCCTTGTATCGATACATCCGCTCAAGAGCATACGAAAGATTGGCCATGGCATCGACAACCTGAATTGAGCCTTCTTCATGAGTTTGCAATCGGCGTTCCAAAACGATCCGATAGAATTTCTCAGCATCTTTCCAATAACCTTCATTCAAATTAAACTTACCGAGTTCATCGGCACACCTGATAGAGAGTTCATCATCCGGCCCCTTCGAAGAAATCGCATTCCGGTAGGCAGTCTGCAGAGCCGCCTCAGCCTTGGTTTCCTTGCCTTGCTTGCGCATTGCCTCTGCCAGTTGAAAGACGCTCTCAATCGTAATGGACCCGGCATCTCCAAATTCCAGACTGGCCCTCGAATACACTTCATGGGCCAGAGATTCAGCGAGCTTGAAGTCCTCTTGATCCAACCGTAACTCCACCAGAGCCAACATGGTTTCAATCGTATCGGGATCATGGGCGCTCAACCACTTCCGCTGTAATTCAAGGGCCTCTTTCAAGACTTCACCAGCCTCTTGCCTTCTGTCCTGCTTAGTCAGCACCCTACCCAAATCAGACTTTAACTTAAGAGTACTTCGATGATCAGGTCCCAACGCCCTCTCAGCACTGGGCAGACTCTTTCTCACAAGCTTCTCAGCCGCCTCAAGCTGACCACTCCCAATCTGCTCCATCAAGGCTGAATGTATTGCCTCAAAGGTTCGAGGATCCCCTTTTTCCTGGGGTTCATCCGTCATTTCAATCAAACGAGCCGCTAACAAATCGGCCTGCTCGAGCTTATTCTGGTCGCGGTATGCCTTGATCAGAATCTGCATCATCCACAGCTCGTGAGGACCTCCCTGGTTACTGCCCGCGTTCAACACTTGATCAGCCAATTTTTCAGCGGACTCGGCATCTCCGCTCTTTTGTTTAACGGCTGCCAGATACGCCAAGGTTCTCAAGTAGTCGCTGTCGTCTCCATCGAGGATTCCCTCCTGTTTCTTCCTTACCTTCTCCAGCATCCGCTCGGCACCTGGTGTATTTCTCAATCGATGAGTCAACCACCCGAGTCTGGAGTCCAACTCCAGCCCTTCTTTAGAATCATCACCGTAAACTTGGTGGGCAAGCTCAGCAGCTCTTCGTAAATGCGACTCAGCGGTAACGTATTCCCCCAGCCCGGCGTATGCCACTCCCACCGTTCTTCTCACAGTCATCTCGACTTCCGGCTCCGATGACAATTGCCCCGAAACTCTTGAGCTGAAATCGTCCAGTAACTCCCTGACCCGATAGTCAGCTCCTTTCGAAGCTTCCGGCGTGGCCGACTGGAACATTTCATCCAAAAAGCGGGTCACCGTATCAGCCTTCTCCGCCTGAAGCCTCGCTGCAGCTGCGTCGTGCCTTGCCGCAATCAGGCTCTTACTCGCAATTAGTAATGCGACAACCAGCGAAATCACCACCGCCAAACCAGCAACCACTGCCGGGCGATGTCGCCGCACAAATTTCCTCATCCGATAAAACTGGCTGGGGCGCCCTGCCTCCACTGGCTCATTCTCCAGATGTCGACGTATATCACGAACAAACTCACTCGCGGTTTCGTATCGACGAGTTCGATCTTTCTCGAGCGCCTTCATCACGATCCAATCAAGATCCCCTTTCACCCCGCCACACAATTCGCCGGGCTGGATACTTCGGGATTTTGAAACAGCCGTGAGCCCCTCCATACTCAAAGTCCCAAGACGGGTCGACGGCGTTTCAGGTTCTCGCTCGCGAATCACTCGCTGAATTTCAGAGTAACCCGATTCCAAAAGCTTCTTGCCGTCGAAGGGCGTCGATCCGGTCAACAACTCATAAAGCAATACCCCCAGCGAATAGATGTCGCTCCTCGTATCAATATCCAGACCGGACATCTCAGCCTGCTCGGGACTCATATAGGCTGGCGTTCCGATAAACTGATGAAAGCGGGTAAACAATGTTCTGTCGGTGAGGCGAGATTCCGTTGCCTTTGCGATACCAAAATCAATAACCTTCGGAACAGGCACCCCGTCATGCAATGTCACCAACACATTTGAAGGCTTCACATCCCGGTGAATGAGCCCTTTCAAGTGTGCATGTTGAAGAGCCTGACAAACGACGATAAATAGCTCAAGCCGCTCCCGGGTCGAAAGGCGGTTCTTGTCACAATAGTCGGTAATTGGAATTCCCTTCACCAATTCCATCACAAAATAAGGCCTTCCCGAATCCGTGGAACCAGCATCCAACACCTTCGCAATATTTGGATGGTCCATTATGGCAAGGGCTTGGCGCTCGATCTCGAAGCGAGCGATCACCTCGCGTGTGTCCATTCCCAGTTTGATCACTTTAAGTGCTGCTCTGCGCCTCAACGTTTCAATCTGCTCCACCATATAGACCACCGCATTGGCCCCTTCTCCGATTTGCTCCAGCAACCGATATTTCCCAATCGTTGACCCCTCTTCGAGGCCTAGAGGAGCAAAAATTGCATCCTCCGGCGTAATCTCTGGTTCACTCAGAAAATTACCGGCTCTTTCCCCGGCCTTAAGCAAGCCTTCAACCTCTTCACTCAAACTGGCATCCCCCGCGCATAACTCATCCAACTTGGTGGCTCGATCCCTCTCAGGCAAATCAGCGACGATCTCAAAAATCTCGCGTAATTGCTCAAGTTTTCCTGTGCTCTCGTTTTTCATGTCGTGGGGGGCAAAGCATCATAATGACCTGCCTTCAACGGGTATAGGCACGATCGGGGGAGGATTTGCGCCAATTCTTTTCAGTTTCTTCTTACATCCTCATCAGACCGTCGCGTCGAGTCAATAGGCCAGTGCTCATAGGGACTGCGCAGCTTTCGGGAAAAAATCGCAATCTCTTTGGCCGGTTTCTCCCTCAACCCGAGCTTTAGCCGGATGCCCCCCACTGAGCCGGATCAAAATAACGAAGATGGAGATGCTCTCAACATCACCTATTACTACGATCCCACGACCCCTACCGTCACCCAGTTCTTCAATGCCACTCAGTTCAATGGGCGCATCACCGACGGTCAAATCCGCTTCCTTCCGACACCGGTCTTCAACGGTGTCAATCCGGCCTACATCCCCTCGCTTGGCTGGCACTATGATCCAACCCCGCTCAACAACAGCGTGTATGACATGGTCCATGACACAGTCAAAACAATCGTCCCCTTCGTTGAAAATTCCATGTTCGTTGGCAAACCCGCCCGATCAACTCGAAACTTCGTTTCAAGGCTCCGTCCGCGACGCAGCACCACTTGCGGCACGCGATGCCGTCGACCTCTGGACATACGCTCTTCACGAAATCGGACACGCCCTCGGCATGACCAGCGCCCTCGATTCTACCGTCAACGAAATCCAGGGCAACGGGATCCCGTCTTCCTCTACGGCGCAAACGCCGTCACCTGCCTCAGCAACCAGGGAGGCACCCACACCATCTGCACTCAATCCTCCAGGCCAAGAACATCCAACTCGAAGGCGGCACGATCACCCTCGAAAACGGTGGTTTCAGAATCCTAGCGAATAAATTTTTGTGATACAGAGTCGGGAATTTTTCTAGTCCGATTTTGCAACAAACTGGCTATGATGAAAAGTTACCACCGACTCTGCGCTGGAGATCGTAAAGTGATTTACAAAATGAATAAAGCCGGTTTGGGCCAAGCTGAAATCGATCGGTCGAATGGCTTCGACCAGTCGACGGTGAGCAAGGAACTGCCGCCCCAAATGGAAAGCAAAGTCTATCGTCTACCTTCCCGATGGGGAACACACCATCACGCCCCGTATCTGAGTGGAACGCCCAAGGAGCTTGCTATTCGAATGAAGGCGGAAGTGCTGATCTTTCGTAGATATTGAGGTGCATGATGAGAATCCGGGCCACACAATGTCATTGGATTTATCAGAAGTCTCTTTACCGTCTGTTAATTATGAAAGTGGATGGAAACTATTTTGTGGGTTGGGGGACCTTGTCTCTCATTAACGCTGGTTTGGCTCAGGGGAAGAATCGGAGCGGATTGAATTGGTTTCTCCTCTCTCTTTTTCTTGGGCCTCTTGCGACATTTCTTTTGGTGGTCATGGACCCACTTCAAAAGGAATAAGATTGCCAAATCCGGATCATCGCCCGCGTCAGCATGCGGATGGCAGGGAACCGGCCATTTCCCGTTTTCAACGGCTTCCGCCTTTGTCGATGTTCCTATCGATGAGCCTTTACGTCACCCACCAAGGAAGGCGACGAGTAGCAGGTCAACGAATCGAACCTGAACTGGTTTCACCAAGAAAGGGATCCCACCGGAGCAATTCCCGAATGATTCGATCAAAGCCCAACTTGGAGGCCCAACGGCGGCAGCACGCCCTCCTGCCAAAAGCAAATTCCTGCAGCCCGCTGCAAACCTGTAAATCTCCCCCAGGGGCACCGAACTCATTGACCCGCTTCCGCCGCCCTCCCAGACTGTGCACTATGAAAGTGCCCGCCGTCCTCGTTACCGCCCTCTTCCTCGCCACCGTTCAGGCTGCCGAGAAACCAAACGTCATCGTCATTCTGGTTGATGATCTGGGTTGGATGGACCTCTCTTGCCAGGGCAGCGACTACTACAAGACTCCCGCAGTCGATCAGATCGCCGCTGAAGGAATGCGATTCACGAACGGCTATGCTGCATGTGCGGTGTGTTCACCAACCCGTGCCGCAGTGCAAACCGGTCGTTACCCGCATCGAGTGGGAGTTACCGACTGGATCCGCTCCATCTTCCAACGTGGCAAGCTCGGCACGCCCGAGAAGAATCCCACCGAGTATATCGGCGGCAAGAACCAAGCGCTGCTCTGCCCGCCAAATCCCTATTGGATGGAGCACGAGGAGATCACCATCGCAGAGGCGCTCAAAGCGGCCGGATACCAGAGTGGCTACATCGGCAAGTGGCACCTCGGTGACCCCGCATGGTATCCCCCCGGACAGGGTTATGACGAGAATCGGGGGGGATGCGATTACGGTCAACCGCCCAGCTACTTCGACCCCTATAGCCAGCCCAATGGAAAACACGAGACGCTGCGCAAGGGCATCCACAATCTCCCCGGCCGCAAGAAGGGTGAATACCTCACGCACCGTGAAGCGGATGAAGCCGAAGAGTTGATCCGGGGCTGGAACGCGAAGAAGCAACCCTTCTTCCTTCAGGTCGCACACTACGCCGTGCACACGCCCATTCAGGCCATTCCCGAAGTGGCCGCAAAGTACCAGCAGGAGGGAAAGACGAACACCAATGCTAGATACGCCGCGATGGTCGAATCGTTTGATGACTCGACCCGACAGATTCTCGAGACCTTGAAAGAGCTCGGGATCGACCAAAATACCATCATCCTCTTCACCAGTGACAATGGCGGTCTCGATAACGGAGGCTCACCCACGGACAATGCCCCCCTCCGGAGTGGAAAAGGATATGCCTATGAGGGCGGCATCCGGGTTCCGTTTCTGGTGCGCTGGCCCGGTGTGATTCCAGCCGGCAAAATCAGCAACACCCCGGTTTGCTCCATCGACATTTTCCCAACTCTTCTGGAGGCCGCCGGAGTGGATCCCCCCAAGGACCGCCCCATCGACGGGCTATCGCTCCTGCCGCATCTCAAGTCCGGCGGCGAAACGAGCGTCGAGCGCGACGACCTCATCTGGCACTTCCCGCACTACCGCCACGCACCCGGGCCCTACAGCATCATCCGGAAGGGCGACTGGAAACTCATCAAGTTCTGGGCGGGCAAAAACGAGCTCTTCAATCTCGCGGATGACCTCGGCGAGAAGAACGACCTCAGCAAGCGGATGCCGGAGAAGGTTTTGGAACTCGATGCCCTGCTCGTGAAGCGCCTCAAGGAACAAGAGGCCAAACTGCCACGTCAGAATCCTCAATTCACGGCAAAGAAGTGAGGTTGGTAAAGGCAGGTCAGTTGTTCATGAGATCCCAGCGTTGCGATCAGAGCGAAGGAATGGCAGGATTGATCACAGGACTGGTCACCAGACCACGCCACAACACTCCGCCATGAATCCACGACAACTCTTCCTGCTCCTCCCGGTTCTCTTCCTCTGGTCCTGCTCGACGGGGGTGGACCTTCCCAGTGGAACCAGCCGCGGATACAGCTCCGTGCGTCTCAGCGACAAGGCTCCCCACATCGATACCCCGGACCGCTACAAGCAAGGCCAGAAATGGGCCCGTCAGAACATCCGCGATCTCTGCCAACAGAAGGGCCTGCAGGTGAGCGA